>JAITSR010000332.1 GCA_031287655.1 Clostridiales bacterium | reverse complement strand
GACACGTCTGCGTCAGTCAGCGCGACCGCGGCAGGCAATGTGGCCGCGGCAGGCAGCGCGGCCGCAACGGGCGACACCTCCGCCGGATACGGCGCGTTCGCGCTCGACGAGTCAAAGCTGAAAGAGACGGTGCGCAAGGCCGTACATTTTCTCGACAACGTGATCGACGTCAACCGCTACCCGCTCGACGAGATCGCGGAGCGTTCGCGCGGCTCGCGCAAGATCGGGCTCGGCGTGATGGGCTGGGCGGATATGCTGCTGCGCCTCTCGATCCCCTATGATTCGCGCGAGGCCGCGCTGCTCGCGGAACGCGTGATGCACCTGATCCAGAGCGAGGCGCGCGAGGCCTCGATCGGTCTCGCAAAGGCGCGCGGCGTGTTCCCCTATCACGAAAAAAGCATTTACAAGGAGCTCGACATCGCGCTCCGCAACGCGACGACGACGACGATCGCCCCGACCGGCACACTGAGCATCCTCGCGGGGGCGTCCAGCGGGATCGAGCCCCTGTTCGCGATTTCGTACATTCGGAATATCATGGACGGACAGGAGTTTGTGGAGGTGAACCCGATCTTCCTTGAAATCGCGCAGACACGCGGCTTCTACTCCGAGGAACTCATGCGTAGGATCGCGCGCGAGGGTTCCGTCGCGCATATTCCGGAGGTTCCGGAGGACGTGCGGCGCGTGTTTGTGACGGCGCACGACATCGCCCCGGAATGGCATGTCAGGATGCAGGCGTCGTTCCAAAAGTATACGGATAACGCCGTTTCAAAAACCGTGAACCTCGCGTCGGACGCGAGCGCCGAGGATGTGCGCGACGTTTTCCTGCTCGCGTACAAAACCCTCTGCAAGGGCGTGACCATCTATCGCGACAAGAGCCGCGACGCACAGGTGCTGAACATCGGAGGCGACGGCGACGGCGACGCCGCAAAATCAACGGCGGGCGCCCCTCTCGCAGTGACGACGCCCAATCAAAGGCCCGCCGTGACGACGCCTAGGCAAAGGCCTGCCGTAACGACGGGCTTTACCGAAAAAGTGCTGATCGGCTGCGGCAAACTCTATATCACGGTAAATTACGACGCGAACGGAATCTGCGAGGTGTTCACGAGCACCGGCAAGGCGGGCGGCTGCCCCTCGCAGTCCGAGGCGACCGCGCGGCTCGTCTCGGTCGCACTGCGCTCCGGCGTCGACCCGCGCGAGATCATCGCGCAGCTCAAAGGCATCCGCTGCCCGTCGACGATCCGCCAGCCCGGCATGAAGGTGCTGTCCTGTCCGGACGCGATTGCGCGTATGCTCGAAAAGGTGCTCAGCACGCAGTTTGCAAACGCCGCCGACGGAACCGGCGGCGCGGGCGGCGGCCTTGCGGACGGCGGAGCGCGCGTGTTGGCCGCGCTTCGCCCCCTCGGCGCGGACGGCGGTTTAGAGGGCCGCCCGGCGGGCGGCGAATGGGGCGTAAGCGCCGCCGCGCCTGATTACGCGGAGCTGCCCTCCGTCTGCCCGGAGTGCGGCTCCGCGCTCGAGCACGAAGGCGGCTGCGTGATATGTCGGGAGTGCGGCTTCTCCAAGTGCGGCTGACTGTCGCCGCCCGACAATATCACGCGGCCCCCCTCACGCGTTAAAGCGGAGAAAGCCCGGCGGTATTAAGCTCTTTGATCTTATCAAACGGCGCGCCGCAGACCGGACAGAACTTGATCGCAGCGTCTCCCGCAAACGTATAGCCGCAGGAGGTACAGGTGAAATAGGACAATTCCGGAATATCCCCCGCGCCGTCGCCGCCGTTGTCGCCGTATACTTTTTGCGCCGCCTGAAACAGGCGTTGATGAACCTTTTCAGCCTCGCGCGCATCCTCGAACGCGTACGCCGCAAGGCCGTGATTTGCGGACCGCGCAAGCGCGGCATCCTCCCGATACAATTTCTCGACCTCATAGGTTTCGTTCTCAAGACTTTCCGCAAGCGCCTCGCCAAGGTCCGCAAGGCCGTCCTCCATTGCAAAAAAATGATTTCTCGCGTGATAAAACTCCGAATCGGACGCCGCGAGAAAAAGCCGCGCAAGGCCGGATTTATTGCGCCGCGCCGCGTGCTCAGCGAATAACCGGTAGCGAACATGCGCCATGCTCTCGTTTGCGAACGCCTCCCGCAGGGCGGTCTGCACGGCGTCCGGCGTGGAAGGCCGCGCGGTCTCCCCGCGCCGCGGCCTGCAAAAGACGACGTCCTTTTTTTCGTAGAGCAGTTCGCCTCCACGGTTAAAGGCGAACTCCACGAGGTGGTGGTCCGGCGTCTCGACACCGTCCACAAACTCAATCCGCGCGCCGCCGCCGCCCGTCGCAACCAGCTTGATCCCGTCAACCTCGTCCTCGAAATAGGAGTGGACATGCCCGCACAGAATGTACCTGATTTTGGTCTTATACGGGGCGATGAGACTTCGCAGCTTCGCCCACTCGTCCTCACCGACCGAGTTGTTGATCACGCGGTTCGGCGGCGGGATATGCATCGCGATCACGATATTTTCGCGCGCGCAGCGCTCAAGTGCCCGGCTGAGCAGCGCCAGCGCCGCGTCCGAGAAAACGCGCTTCGAGTTGTCCAACACGATCAAGAGTAGCCGGTCGTCGTAGAGGTAGTAATCCTTTCGACCAAAGAACGCCTCGTAATCGTCGGTGTCGTGATTGCCGCAGAGCATGTAGATCGGCTTGTCCTTCGCGCTGTCAACCATCGCGGTCACGGCTTCATAGAAGCGCCGCGCGCCGTTTGGTACGATGTCGCCGAGGACGAGCGCAAAATCACCTGCCGCGCCGTGAAGCGCCGCGTTGAACACGCTCATGATTTCGACGCCGAGCCCGTCGCAGCCGGGGTCCCCGATCACGGTAAACGACCCGATCCGCTCCATTTGTATGCCTTCCGTATCGACATGTTTCATCATTTTTTGACGATTCCTTTGCTGTTCACCGCACCGGCGGCAGCCTGCGGGTATCTGCCAAACGTACACTTTTGCGCTCCCGCAGCCAGACTGTCCAGTGGGAACTCCAATGTTTTATGCCCTGATTATATGTGAAATTCGATATAACATCAAGGTTGAACTCGCTCGCAGTCCGCTCGCTCCCCGCTGATGGACCGCTCAACGATGAGACAAAAGATTTGATCATACATTCTGAGTGTATGATTTAGACGAGGATTTTTGCGACGTTTGGCGGTTGTAGTTGACATATCGTACAGAATATTGAACAATATAGAAGGGTGATAAAAATGATAGCCGTCAATTGCTCAAGCGTGCGGGACAACCTGATAAAATACTGTGATACCGCCGTGCGGGACTTCGAGACCATCATCGTGACACGCAAACAAGGCGAGAACGTCGTCATTATGTCTGAATCGGAATACAACAATCTTTTGGAGAATCTGCATATCAGGCGCAGCGAGAAAGATTATCAACGGCTTCTTGAATCCGTCGCGCAGCTAAAACATGGCGGAGGGAGCGTTCGGGACTTGGTGGAAGATGAATAAACTTTCTGAGGATTCGGGAGAAGTTTAATGGAGGCGTGATTATGTTGAATTGTCTTGTTGTAGGAATAGGCGGGTTTATCGGAGCGGTATCGCGCTACTTGCTTGGAACGGCGTTCGGATTGCTGAATCTGTCCTTTCCAGTCGGAACACTGCTGATTAACGTCATAGGCGCCGTGATAATCGGGGCATTTTCCGGATTTTCCGCAAACCACACAGGGCTACATGACGGTTGGAGGTTATTCATACAGATCGGAATATGCGGCGGGTTTACCACATTTTCAACATTTACATTGGAAACGTTTGAACTGTTTCAGAATGGGAGAACCGCGGCGGGATTCATATATATAACGGCAAGTGTGGCGATCTGTCTTTTGGGAGTTCTTCTGGGGGGACTTTTGGGGCGAACGCTGCATCATCTTCCGTTATTTTCTTTCCTGAAAATGACGGACGGGCCGCGATAAGAAGGATCATACTCTTTATAACCGAATAATAGCGCCGCCGTTTCTTTCAGTGATTCCCCTTTTTTCTCACCAAATCCTGCGCGGTGATGTCAGGGTGATGATAGCGTTTGCGTTTCTGCGTCTTGTCTCGATAGTTTATCGCTCTTTTCGGACAAAACTGGATACACGCCATACATTGCTCACA
>JAITSR010000294.1 GCA_031287655.1 Clostridiales bacterium | reverse complement strand
CTGCGCGGGTACGCGCGCGAAGCCGCGAGCTGGTATGGGAAGGAGGCCGACCTGCGATTTGAGCCGTTTGACGAGTGGAAAAAGCGCGTCAGCGAGCGCGACGCGGAAGCCACGCTCTCGCACATCACGCACAGCCCGAGCGCGTCTATGGAGAAGGCCGCGCGCCTGCTCGGCTTTACGCCGCGCTACACCTCCTACGCCGCGGTGCGCGAGTGTCTCGCATCATTTGAATGAGTTTACTTGGCAAGTGCTGGAATTGAGCCAGATGCAGCTTATATAATGCTATTCTTAAAGCTCTGAAAGTTGATTGCGTTAAGGTTTTCGATTTGATGTGGGTACATTATGGGCGGGAATTACGGATTATGGATGGGTTATCAATGATATTCGATGAGTTTATTGGCATTACAGATATCTCGGATTGTACTCTTTCAAGACTGCGTACAGCCGTTCGCGCTGTGATCCTCGAAAAAAACTGCATCTGGATGATGCGATCAAAGCGTGGGGACTATAAATTCCCGGGCGGTGGAGTAAAAAAGGGGGAAACCATGCACGACGCTCTGCGTAGAGAGTTGGCGGAGGAGACAGGTTTTGTCTTGACGGATGATATTCGGATGCTCGGGCGCATCATAGAACAGCGCCCCGATTCAGTCGTACCTTATGCGTATTTCCGAATGGAATCGCTGTACTTCCAATGCACTCTCACGGGAGAGAGGAGGGTAAGCAACTTAACACAAAAGGAGCAAGATTGGAAGCTGGAGTCGGTTTTGATTCCGATTGAGGATGCGATAATGGCGAATAATGCGGAAAAGGAAAATACGCAGGCTTACTCTTGGGTGGAACGCGAAACTTTGGCTTTGACAAAAGTGGACGAGTGGTTGAAATCGCAGCAAAAGTGCTGACAGTGTAGGCACTTCTAATTCTGCAAGCGGCGCTTGCACTTTTCACGCGCCACTTCTTCGTCTGTACATCGTTTTCAACCGTTCAAGTATTTCAAAGACGACAGGGTAAACCTCCGGCAGAACTGAGAATTCTGTACAGACTGAACAGTCTTTCGGGTTTATCCGTATGCGGATACTCTCTGCAAACCGTGAGCTTGCAGTCCTGAATTCGGCATTTGCCGTCCGCCCTATTATGGTTTAGTTGGCTCCCCGCATCTTATCAAATTCCGCAACAAGAATCGCGTTAATTTTCGTGATTTCTTCGCCTGAAATCATATTCGGATTGAACACGAGATCATAGTCCGGGTTTTTGGGTTTGTATTGATTAACGCCATACGCGACGCTGTTCGCGGGAATGTTTTTTGTAATGATCGCGCCCGCTCCAACCACGGTATTCTCACCGATTACAACAGGGCCGAGAATCTTTGCGCCGTCCGCCACGACGACGTTCTCCGCAAGGATCGGTGTCCCTACATTTTCCCACTTGTTCCGGACTTTGTTGTATTTCATATTCGAGCCAATCGTGACGTTCTGGTAAATCACGACGTTTTTACAGATTTTCGCGGCCACAATCGTACAGCCGCGCGCGTGATGCGCGAAAAGTACGCTCTTGTCCATATCCGCGCAATGGATTTCGCAGCAATAGCGATGCTCCAACAAATCGGCGGCTTTTGCCCTCTCTGACTCGTCCTCGGCAAAGCAGTTCATTTTCAGCAGTTCTTCAAACGTCATAGTTTCTATAATCTCAATCCTTTCAGTATCACGGAATTTTAGGGCGAGGTCGCAGGCCTGAACCATCCTATCGCAGGTTCCCAAGAAATTTCGTGAGACAAGGAAACGATCGTCGCCAATGAGGGAGTGTATAAAGATACATGACCGAATTGGCGGCGGTCGATTGACGCCGTATCACGGAATTTTAGGACGGTTCAGGCGGAGGTCGTCGCCGAAGAAGTATATAATTTTGAACGTGCCGACGATTCGCGAAAAGATTCGCTCATCATAGAGCCTCCTGAGCGCCGCGAGCTCCATATTCGTGGAGATGATCGTGCGTTTCACGGCCCCGCCGCCCGCGAGCCGCTCATTGAGCAGCGTGACGAACTCCGAGTAGCGCGCGTTCGTCATCGACTCCGTACCAAGGTCGTCGATAATCAAAAGCTCCGCGTCCAAAATGCGCCGGTAAACGGTGTCCCTGTAGTCCTCGTCCCGCACCGCGCGCATCCTGTACTCCGTAATGATGTTGAACAGCGCGGGCGCGGACTGATAGAGCACCGTGACGCCCATATCCGTCAGCGCGTTCGCGATCGCCGCGGCCATAAAGGTCTTGCCCGTGCCGGACTGCCCAAAAAAATACAGGTTCTCCGCCGGTCCGTCTTTGAACGCGCGCACAAAACGCTGCGCGGAATCCCGGATTCTTTTTATATTCTCGCGCGGCGAGACGGGCTGACCGTATTTTTTTTCATCGGCGCGATCGGAAAAGAGCGTCTCGTCGAAGCGCTCAAAGCTCGCGTCCCCGGCGGCGGGGAGATTCGAGGCGTCCGCCAAGCTGTCGAGCAGCATCTGACGGAAGCAGGAGCAGCGTTCGGGCAGGCCGCGCGCGCCCGTCACATAACCCGTGTCCGCGCAGAGCGGGCACTCCGGCGCGAGGGCGAAGTAGTCCGTGGGGAGGCCCAGCGAGCCGAACAACTCCGCGCGCCTGTCATTGAGGGCCGCGCCGTCCTCGGCGATCCCCGCCTGCGCGCCGCCGACCGTAAGATCGCCGTCGAGCAATTTGCGGTTGTAAGACACGCCGATCCGGGAAAGCTCGTATTCGATGTTTTCCAACTCCGGGCATTGGGCAAAGGCGCGGGTCCGCTTTTCGTCAAGCGCGCGCCGCGCGTTGACGCGCCGCGTCTCAAGGACCGATTCGATCCGCCTGTATACATCCTGATCCCGGTAAAGTTCCGCCATAGGCGCCCTATCCCCCTTTATTCATTGTCCGCTGTGTCGCCAGCTTCCGTGCGATCGCCCGCTCCCGCTCGATCGGCACTCTCTCTCACTCCGTCGGCACTCTCTCCAACTCCGTCGGCACTCTCTACCGCGCGATCACTCGCTCCCGCGCGATCACTCGCTCCCGCTCGATCGGCGCGCTCTCTCACTCCGTTGCCGCGCTCACCCTCGCCGCCAAACTCGCTCGTGATGAAGCGCTCAAACTCGGCCTCGTCGTATTCGCGCTGGTCAAAATCACCCTGATGATACGCTCGGTTGTCCGCCGCGCGCCTCCGGGTCGCCTGCCCCCGCGCGCCGCCCGTTCCGCCCGCCGCCTTTGCCGAGCCCTCTCCCGCGGCCGTTCCCGAACCGCCTGCGCCGCCCGCGGTCTCCCCTGCCCCGCCTTGATCGGCCTCGCGCCGCCGACGCCGGTCCGCCGCGATCTTTTCCGCCGTGTCCAGACCGCGCTTGTGCCAGTCGCTCAGGATCGCGTCAAAATAGTTGAAGCCCGCGTCGGGCCTCGCGACCGTCCGCTGCAACGCAAGCTCGATGACCTCGAACGGGAATCCGAACCGGTTGACCCACTTGTCGACCAGTTCCTCCTGATATACGTCAATCTGCCGCCGGAGCTTCAGCTTTTTCTGAATCTGTCTGCCAACCTCTTTTGCCGCCGCGTATTCGCGCATGTAGCGCTCGACGTCAAACGAATTTTTGATCCCCTTGCCGTGCCAGCTCTCCGCGACCTTTGCGATGTATGACTTCGCGAGGCCGTTGTTGTCGCAGCAATGCCGGAACAGCAGCATCATCACGTCCTCCTCAAAGCCGTAAAGCTCAAACCACAGGTCGATGTCCCCATACCACGAGGGCGACATCACGCCGGAAAAAAACGTGTTGTTGATCGCCTCGATCACCTGCCGCCGCCGAATGTTCAGCCTGCTCTTTTCGGCCGCTTCCTCGGGGCTCGACGTCGACTTGGGCCGGTAGAACTTGTTGATCTCGATCTCCTTGACGTCTTTTAGCACAATACCTTCGTCCGTCCATGAAAGGAGGTTCAGATTGTCCATGAAGTGCAGGCCTTTTTTGACCGTGTCGACAGACAGATCAAGGATTCCGGCAAGCTCCGGCACGGAGGGCGCGCGGTTTTTGCCGATCAGAAAAAGGCAATAGAGGTAGATCTTCACATATTCGCTTTTCAGCGCCGGGAGATATTCATTGATAAAAATATCCGGTACCAACGTATCGGAATAAAGTAATGACTTAAAATCAACATATTGCATGTATTCTGCCTATTCCCCCGATGCCCCGCCCATGAATGAACATGAATGAAAAGGTTCGGCCCCTGCCGCGCCAATCACCGTACCTTTTGCACTATTATATCACACGATCGCGGTATTTACCGCGTCTCGGTCGCTCGCAGTCCGCTTGCTCTCCGCTATGGAACCCTATGGTGATTCAGCAACCTTCGGGTAACATCGGTATCCCACCGGGATACCGATGCCCTTCGGCGGCCGCTTCGCAGCCTGAGCACCCTCCTTACTGCGGACAAGGGGAATCCCCTTGTCAATCCCCGGTAAGTGTAACCTTGCCAATGATAATTTTACACTTGCGTCGCTCGCAGTCCGCTCGCTCTCCGCTACATCAGCGCCTCGTAGACGTCGAGGTACTTTTCAGCCGTGCCGTCCCATGTGAAGTCGAGACGCATCGCCGCCCCGATCAGCCGGTTCCACGTTGCGCGATCGTTCTTGTACACCGTGAGCGCGCGCTGGATCGTGTAGAGCATGTCGTGCGCGTTGTAGTTAAAAAATGAGAAGCCGTTGCCCTCTCCCGTGTCGTCGTTCAGCGAAACGACGACCTCTTTGAGCCCGCCGGTCTCGCGCACGATCGGGAGCGTGCCGTATTTGAGCGCGAGCAGGTGCTTTTCGCCGCAAGGCTCGATCCGCGAGGGCCGCAGGAGGGCGTCGCTGCCGCAGATCAGCATCGTCTCGGTCACATTGCCGTTCCCGTTTTCAAGGTCGCATCCCGCCAAACCCGCCTCCTGCGCCATATCGCCGCGGTAACGGCTGTACGACACCCTGCCCGGATACTGCACGGCCTTTGCCGTGAAAAACTCGTGATAGTCGGTCTTGCCCTTGCACGCGAGGATCACCTGCACGCCGAGCGCCATGATGTCGTCGAACACGAATTTGATCAGGTCCATGCCCTTGTCGTAGTCCAGAATGTCGGAAATGATAATCAGGAGCGGAATCTCCGGGTTCTGCTCAAAGCCGAGCAGCTTTTGAAGGTAGCGCTTGTTCTTAGGCTTGTTGGCAAGAACGGTCGCCGCGTCGTATTTCATATGGATCGTGTCGTCGGTTTTCGGGTTGAATATGGACGTGTCGATGCCGCACAGGATGCCCGTCACATCCGCGGATCGGGACCTGATGATGCCTTCGAGGTTCTCGCCGTAATACGCGTGCTGTATCTCCCGCGCGTAGCTCGCGCTCACGGTCAGGAGGCGGTCGGAAAAGAGCAGTCCGCCTTTGAGGCTGTTAGCCTGCCCGTAAAATTCAAGCGTCGCGGGCGTAAAAAATTCACTCGAGAGGTCGAGCAGATCGAGCATGTCATAGCGCGTGCATATTCCCTGATACTGCATACTGTGGATCACAAACAGCGTGCGGAAGTCCCGGTCGGACGCGCGGCGGCTCCGGTTCGTGCGGTGCAGGATCGGAATGTAGCTCAGCTGCCAGTCGTGGCATTGGATTACGTCGGGCGCAAAATCAATGCGCACCAGCATCCCGAGCACCGCGTTGCAAAAGCAGGAGTAGCGCTCAATGTCGTCGACGACGGAGGAATAGACCTGATCGCGGTCAAAATAGCTGCCCGCGGACACGAGATACAGCGTGACGCCCCGAAATTGCGTCTGATACACCTTGCAGGGATACGTCCTGCGCCCGAGCGTCGCCTCGAACTCGCACACTTGCTTTGCGCCGTCCGAGTATTTCTTCGGGATACTGGCGTATTTCGGAATGACGACACGGACGTCGATCCGTTTGCTCAGCGCCGCGGAAAGGTTGGAAACCACGCGCCCGAGATGCCCAATACTTGTAAAAGGCTCAAACTCCGATGCGGCGATCAGTACCTTGGGCTTCGTTCTCTCGGCCATTCTCATATACCGCCTTCCTGAGGAACTGCTCAACAATAACTTACACATCATTGCTTATGCAAGTTATGATCTTGCCGTTCCTAAGTGTAATGTAAATTGTTTTCCATTAAATTTATTTTACCATAACGTCCGATCGTTTACAAGATAATCAAGACATGTCGCAAGTCATGTCGGCTCGCAGAACCTGAAACGAAATGTCAAGGACTTTTTCATCACTTGCATCTATCCTGAATAGTCATTACTGCGCAGTCAAAATATATCTCTTGCTCGCGCCGCGCCCGGCGATTGTTATCATTCCCGCGTCAGTCATTTGCTTTGCCAACGTATAGGCGCGTGTGCGCTTAACGCCGAGTAACTCTTGTAATTCGCTCTCTGAAACGCATTCGTGTCCGGCAAGATAGTCAAGGACGATTTTTGCTTGCCCGTTCAATTTGGCGCATTATGTTTGTCTGATCCACTCATATTCGGTAAAGTCAGCTTGAATGAATTCGGAGTTACGGCAATGTCAGGCTTTACCGTACAATCATCGTATAACGCAAATATCCGCCGAATACCCGTGCCATACGCTTCGATGAAATTCAGCCGATGAAACACATCGGCGAGTCTGCGATTGCGGAGCTGAGAAATCCCGTTGCGTATATCAGCGGGCGATAAACCGGGAAGAAGTCCGCCGATTGACACGAACTCCATGAAACCATCGTTGACATTAATAATGATGCTTCCACTATAGGCGTAATCGCGGTGGATAACCGCATTGAGCAATGCCTCCCGGACAGCGTCTTTTGGATAATCCCAATAATCCCTCCGCGCCAAGCCGTCGATAACCGAGCGGTTTTTGTTGTTCAGTTGCAGATAATCAAAAGTATCCTGAGCTTGTTTTAGCGTGGAACCTGAAAATTCCTTGCGGTCACGGAAGATTGTGTTCTGTTTATCCGCGAATACGGCCACCTTAATGGTATGGGCGCATTGATCGGACAAAAGGAGCGCAAGATTGGTATATTGACTTTGCGCAAGACTGCGAACACCCAACGCGTTATATTTATCCGGCCCGAAAGACACGCCGTTTTCTTCAAAAACGCGCGAGCACGCCGAGAATGTCAAATCCTGTTCAAGCGAACGCATTTCTTCATACTGATCGCCGTCGGCATTTTTAATCATCTGCCGGATTTGCTCCTGCGACGCGGGAACGCTTGACGCGCCTTGACGGATGTATACGCCTTCGATCATGATATTCACCTCTAATTCACTACATTCACATTATACGCAGAATATTCGGTTTTGTCGAGTGAATATACAGAATTTACATTAGGTTTGTGTCGCGCATACGCCAGTAAGCGCGGAAGAAGAACCCGCACGGACTGAATTATCTCATCGCAGGAGAATCACCGGAAGTCCGCGGTTTTTTTTGAGATGGTTTTTTGGGTTTTTGAGTATAAGTGTACCAAGTCGTAGCCGCGAAAGCGATCGGCAGCACAAATTGTATCATAGTGCCGGATGGCGGATTCCAGTCAAATATAAACGTCCAACCTGCACCCAGGTCATTCGGGGAAGTCAAAAGCCGCGCCAAGGTAACAATAGTCCCTAATGCACATACAGACATCATGATGATCTTGTTTTTTGTAAGCAGGGGCTTGCATTTTATTCTGTTGCGTATGCCGATTATGAGTTCTGCGATTGCGCTGACAGAAAAGAAAATGATAATAACCGAGTTTATCATGTCAGTCAGCTGACGTCCGCCCATGGCGTATTGCTGCTGCAAGCCGCCGTCCAAGATGTGATATATGCCCTCGGTCAAACCCTCATCATTGACACTCCAGCCGTTTGCCAAAACGACAATACCTTGTTTTTGTTCGGCAAACAGCACCAAATATGACTTGAAACTTGGCGTTTGCCCGTCGTGACTCAATATATCGCTGTCTGTGTTAATCGACCAGCCCGCTGAATAATAGTCGTTATCTTCTATTGACGGCCCGTTTATGTCCGCTTGGTGGGCGTTTTCAACGACGCGTAAAAATATTTCGGGTATGTCTTGGACGATTCCCAAATGTATGCCCGCCCAGCGCGCCATGTCGTGAGGGCTGGAAATGATGAAGCCAGCCGGTTTCATGCCGCCGTAAGCAGGCAGGTCATACGCAAAAGTCGTGAAAAAAGCGAGGCGGTGCCCCTGCGCCATTCTGCCGGTCGCAGCCGCATCAGAATGGTACAGAAATGTTTCGTGTAAACCCAGCGGCTCAAACACCTGTTCCGTCATAAACTGCTCATAGCTTTGCCCGGATACCGTTTCAATAATCAATCCCAAAATGTTGAAATTGGCGTTACTATAGGCATAGGACGTACCCGGCGCAAAATCCAATGCCGCGCCGAGAAGCGGTTCAACCGTTTTGCGCAGCATATCTTCGCCCTCGCCGCGCGGGGCGCCCGAGTGGCGCAGGGTGAAACCGCTCGTTTGGTTAAGAAGATTTTTTATTGTAACGACCGCCGTTTCGTTTTGATAAGTGACATGAAACCACGGCAAGTAGTCTTCGATACGATCTGCGGCCGAAAGCAAACCCTGTTCTTCCAACAAAAGAATACCGGCGGCGGTGAACGCTTTGCTCAAAGAGCCAATCTCATATAGTGTATGTTCGTCGACCAACGAGGGACTGTTGACGCTTGTATGCCCGGAGTTGTAATAGGATGTCTGACCATCGGAAATAACCGCGACGGATATTCCCGGCGTGCCGGACGCCCGAACAGCGTCGTCTGTCAGCTGTTGAATGGTCTTGGCCTGCTCGGTCGACAAAGCGTAGACTGTTAATGGGAACATACTGAGAAATATTATAACGCATAAAATCAGCGCGCACGATTTTTTCATTGATGGATTCCTTCCTTTGAAAGTAGTCCTACAAACAGAACCGAAAGCAGGTGATGTTTGTGCAAGCTGTGCTTCCATTATTGCTGCATTATAACCTCTACAATCACTATCGCGTCATACACGGTCTTGTTTTTCAGAATTAAAGAAACCCAAAACAGCACACCAAATAATTGACGAGATACTGCTTTTAGAAAATTACGAAGCAATAAGACAGCGATTGTAGGCTTTTCTCCGTCTTTGTTAATTAGTCTAGCCTTTACTAATTTTCTCCCAATTGTGCAACCGCCAAAAATA
>JAITSR010000148.1 GCA_031287655.1 Clostridiales bacterium | reverse complement strand
TTCAATAAACGCGTCCATTCCATCCTCCGTCACGGCCCGTTTGCGCGACCGCCGCCGCCCCCGGTACGCCGCCGCCGCCGCGCGCGACCTCATCGGCCGCTTTGCCGCGCGTTCAGTGTATCACATATCGGACGGGGCGGGCAAGCGTCGCTCGCAGTCCGCTCGCTCCCCGCTAGGGAACCCTATGGTTCCCTTCGGCGGCTGCTTCGCAGCCTGAGCACCCTCCTTACTGCGGACAAGGGGAATCCCCTTGTCAATCCCCGGCGGCTTCTCCGCCTGTCGCTCGCAGTCCGCTCGCTCCCCGCTAGGGAACCCTATGGTGATTCAGCAACCTACGGGTAACATCGGTATCCCACCGGGATACCGATGCCCTTCGGCGGCTGCTTCGCAGCCTGAGCACCCTCCTTACTGCGGACAAGGAGCGATCCAGAAACCTGCGGGAAACATCAATTCCCCACCGGGGAATCGATGCCCCTTGTCAATCCCCGGCGGCTTCTCCGCCTGTCGCTCGCAGTCCACGCGTTGCGCGTGGAACAAAAAAGCCCGCTTTCAGCCTGCTTGGGCGAAATCCGGGCTTTGCGGGTGGATAATGAGACTCGAACTCACGACCTCCAGAGCCACAATCTGGCGTTCTAACCAACTGAACTATACCCACCATCATACCGCTCCATTTTACGGCACGCGTCAGTGTTTGTCAACCACACTCTTTTTAGTTTTTTTGCGGAGGGTCGGTGTGATGGAGCCTTTTATTGATAACGACCTTGTTGCCTTTCTCGTTGACCATAAAGTCTTCGCAAAGGTTTTTGACAATGAAAATACCGCGGCCGGTCTCCTCGATCTCGGCCTCGCTGAGGATACCGTTGGCCGAACGGCCGATTGCCCGGCACTGCGTGAGCAGCGTAGAATCATAGCCCTCGCCGTCGTCCTCGACGACAAGCAGCGCGTATTCGTCGTTTGTCATTCCCGCGACGACCTTGACATAGCGCGTCTCGTCCCCCTTGCCGCCATGTTTGATCGCGTTGATCAGCAGCTCGTTCAGAATAACCCGCAACTCAAGATGGGAGGACTCGTCCATCGCCCCATACACTTTTTCAAAATATTCAAGGACGCCGTCTACCGTCCCTCTTAGGTTTTTGATATCCGCCTGTATCCGACAGACATAAAAATTCTGACTCTCCAATGAAGCCGCTCCGTCTCCCAGCCACTCCGCATCAGCCGGTTATTATCTAAAACAAATGACTCTAGAATGTTTTTACCACAGACAAGACCGTTTGAAACACGGCGATCGCGAAAACCGTTCCCAGATGGCGTCACTTTTCGAGAATCAGCCTAAATTTTTTAATAATTTTCTTTTCCAAACGCGAGATGTACATCTGCGACACATTCATGACGGCGGCAATTTGCTTTTGCGTCATGTCGTTCATATACCGCAAGCTGATGAACTCGCGTTCGGAGTCTGAAAATTTGGCCATGCTCTTTTCGATGAAATCCCGGTTCTCGATCTTCTCAAACTCAAAATCATCCTCGCCGATCGTCTCATGCAGCTCCAGATTGTCCTCTGAAAACGCATTCTGCTCAAACGACTGAATGTTGTACACGTTCCACGACTCGATGATTTCAAGCACGTTTTCCTCGCTGATCTTCAAATACTCCGCGATGTCCGACACCATCGGCGTCCGTCCGAGCGCCTGCGAGAGATATTCCTTGGCCTGATTCACCTTCTGGTAGATTTCATAAATCCGCCTTGGGATACGGATCGTCGAGCCTTTGTCACGGAAGTAGCGCTTGATCTCCCCGACGATCGTAGGCGTCGCAAAGCTGACAAACTTCACACCTTTTTCCAAGTCGAACCGCTCCACAGCCTTGATGAGCGCAATGCTCGCGATCTGGTATAAATCCTCGTACTCGACGCCCCTGTTGACGAATTTCCTCGTGATGATGTCGATCAAGTACATGTAGCGCCCGACGATTTCGTTGCGCACGGCGACTTCGCGTGAATCGCGGTATACATAAAACAGCTTTTCGACCTCGGTGAGCTCCGGGGTCTCATGACGCTCCGAATCTTCCGAATTTTCCGAATTTTCTGAACCTCCAGAACCTTCGGAGCTTTCCGAACCTTCCGAACCTTCCGAACCTTCGGAACTTTTGGGGTCCGCGGCATCCCCGTCGGCTAAGACGACTTCATCCGAACCAACCGCCCGGTCCGGATTGACGGCGCCTTCGGTATCATCCGCGTCCGCCTCGTCTGAGTCGGCGGCGCTTTCGTATTCCGCCGCGGCTTCATCGGAATCCGCCGCATCCGTAAAATCAATCAGGCCCTGCGCAGTCGCCGCCGCGGCGCCTTCGGAGTTCTCCGCCGCGCCAAACCAACCTGCCGCGACGCGCTCACGCCGCTCCATATCACTGTCAGCATTTACCATACATGCCTCCAACCAAACCGCAAAGCGACGCACATAAGCTCCCCGGCGCGCTCATTGCGCTTTTTGCGGTTTACAGGTATTTCTTCATCGACACGACGCAGCGCCCGTTCGGACTGATCTCAAATTCGTCCATCAGAAGGCTGATCAGCGCGGGACCCAACCGATCCGCCGCGGCCAGCCGGTCGTCCGCCTCAGCCAATCGGTCGCCGAGGGCAAAAAAGCGGTCGTCAGCCGCCGACGCGCCGCCGGGCGAAAAGAGCTCCGCGCCGTCCGCGCCCTCCACACCCTCCGCGCCGTCCACAAAAAAGTCGATCCGCAGATTGTCCTGCGAAAGAACAAACACGATCCGGCAAGTCGCCCGCCCCTCCAGCCGGAGCCGCGCAGAGCCGCCGATCAGCCGGTTGCACACCTCCGAAAGCGAAACCTTGATGTCCTCGATCGTGTCAAAGTCAAACCCGATCCGGTTTGCCACGCCCGATACCGTCAGCCGCGCGATACTCACATATTCGGCGCGCATAGGGATCACGAGCTCAATTATCGCCGCGTCAAGTTCCGAAGCCATACGCTCCACCCCCTTATTGCGCGTTATCACCGCCGCAGCCGTCGCCGGGTCTGATGTTAAACAGCGAGTCTAAATTCGTAATCAAAAAGAGCTTTAAAATGCTCTCCTTTAAGTTTTCAATCGTAATCTGGCGATCGATCTGCCTGACTTTTTTCAGCACGGCGACAAACACGCCCAATCCGGTACTGTCGATGTAGTTGAGCGTCGTACAATCAAGGATCAAATCCTTGCCATGACGCTCCACCAACTGGTATAGCGTATCCTTCAGCTCTTGACAGGTGAAAATGTCCACCTCTCCGCCGATTTCAATCAGGACGCTGCTCTCACGCTCCTGTTCTTTGATGGTCAACCCGGATGACAACATCGAAACCTCCCCTTTGGCGGCTTTTTGGACAGCCTATTTGGCTTGACAACGCCTTTCGTTCATTATGGCTATTATACCACAAATAAAACAAACAATACAAACGGTGTTTCATTTGAGACGGCGCTTCGGTTCGGTCATATGAAGCTTTATCTATTTGGAGATCGCGAGGATTTTGAACTTTAATACGCCGTTTGGCGCCTGCACGTCCACGGTCTTGCCGGCCTTGTTGCCGATCAGCGCGCTGCCCACGGGGGACTCGTTCGATATTTTGTTCTGCTCGGGGTCCGCCTCTGTGGAGCCGACGATGCGATACTCGACTTCCTCTTTGAACTCGACGTCCAGCAGCCGCACCTTGCTGCCGATGCTGACCACCTCTGTCGACACCTCGTCCTCATCGATGATATGCGCGTTCTTCAGCTTCGTTTCAAACTCGATGATCCGCGCCTCGACCTGCACGCTCTCGAGCCTCGCCTCGTCATACTCCGAATTTTCGGAGAGGTCGCCATGCGCCTTGGCTTGTTTCAGACGCTCCGCGACTTCCCGCTTCTTTGGCCCCCGCAGGTATTCAAGCTCGCTTTCGATCTTTTTTAAGCCCTCGTAAGTTAAGAGCACCTCTTTTTCCGTACCGCCGCCATGACCTGTGTTTAAATCGTTTGCCATTCTGCGATCATTCCTTCCTCATAATCCGGGCGGCTAACGACCGCCCACACATAGAAATTTAAAGAGTATTATACAACAACGGCCCGGATGGGTCAAACACAAAAAAACGTAAAATCGCGGCACGAAAAAACTGACCTGCTACAATGTAACAGGTCAGACGTTAACCGCTGATAAATTACTTTGATTCCATCGCGGATTTCATCGAGCGGGCGTAGGCTTCGAGGATTTTGGGCGCGTCGGCCGCGTGGCGCGCGATCAGCTCGACGATCGCGCTGCCGACGATCACGCCGTCCGCGAGAGACGAGAGCGCCCCCGCCTGCTCGGGCGAGTGGACGCCAAAGCCGATCGCGACCGGGACGTTCGTGTGCCGCCTGATCTCGGCGACAAGGGCGGGCAGGTCCGTCGTGATCTCTCCGCGCACGCCCGTGACGCCCATCGACGAGACGAGGTAGAGATACCCCTCCGCGCCGCGCGCGATTTTCGCGATGCGCGGGCCGGAGGTCGGGGCGACGAGCGTAATCAGCGCGACGCCGTGCTTTTTCGTGTAGACGGCGACCTCGGCCTGTTCCTCGAAGGGGAGGTCCGGAATGATGATACCCGAGACGCCGCAGGCGGCGCAGCGTGCAAAAAAGGCGTCGTAGCCGAAGTTGAACACCGGATTCAGATAAGTCATAAAAAGCAGCGGGGCAGAAAGCTCGCCTTTTAGCGAGCGCGCGAGCTCAAAGATTCCGGAGAGCTCGGTTTTTGAGGCAAACGCGCGCAGATTCGCGGCTTGGATCGTCTCACCCTCCGCGATCGGATCGGAAAAGGGGAGCCCAAGCTCGATGATGTCCGCGCCGCCCCGCGCGAGCGCGAGGATCGAAGCGCGCGTCTGCGCGAGGTCCGGGTCCCCGGCCATCAGATACGCGATGAAGGCCTTGCCGCACGCGCGGAAGACTTCGGTTATCCGCGCCGCGCCGTTTTGATTATCCGTCATAGAGGTTTTCTCCTTTATATCGCGCAATCGCCGCGACATCTTTATCGCCGCGCCCGGACAGGCATATGATGATGCCCTCGTCCTTTGGCAGCCCCGGCGCGAATTTTTCCGCAAACGCGACCGCGTGCGCGGACTCGATCGCGGGGATCACGCCCTCGGTGCGCGAGAGGCTGTAGAACGCCTCGACGGCTTCATCGTCCGTTATGCCAACATACTCGGCGCGGCCCGTCGTGAAAAGCGCCGCGTGCTCCGGCCCTATGCCCGGATAGTCGAGCCCCGCGGAGATCGAATAGACCGGCGAAATCTGCCCCGCGCCGTCTTGGCAGAAATAGGACTTCATGCCGTGAAAACGCCGACGCGCCCGCGCGAGAGCGTCGCGGCGTGCCGACCGCTGTCCAGCCCCCTGCCCGCGGCCTCGCAGCCGATCAGGCGGACGCCCGCGTCCGGGATGAAGTGGTAAAACGCGCCGATCGCGTTTGAGCCGCCGCCGACACACGCGATCACGGCCGCCGGCAGCTTGCCCGCCCCCTCCGCCTGTTGGTACTGCTCGCGCGCCTCGCGGCTGATAATGCTCTGAAAGTCGCGCACGATCATAGGGAACGGATGCGGCCCCATCACCGAGCCCAAAATATAGTGCGTGTCGTCGACGCGGCGCGTCCACTCGCGCATCGTCTCGCTGACCGCGTCTTTTAACGTCATCGTCCCGGACGTCACGACGTGGACGGACGCGCCGAGCAGCCTCATTCGGTAGACGTTCAGCGCCTGCCGGTCGGTGTCCTCCTTGCCCATGAAGATTTCGCACTCGAGCCCGAGCAGCGCCGCCGCGGTCGCCGCCGCGACGCCGTGCTGACCGGCGCCGGTCTCTGCGATCACGCGTGTCTTCCCCATTTTTTTGGCGAGCAGCGCCTGCCCGAGCACGTTGTTGATCTTGTGCGAGCCCGTGTGGTTCAAATCCTCGCGCTTCAAATAAATGCGCGCGCCGCCGAGCTTTTGCGTCAGGTTCTCCGCAAAATAGAGCAAAGAGGGGCGACCCGCGTATGTCCGCAGGAGCTGCGCAAGTTCCCGCTGAAAGGCCTCGTCGGCGCGGCAAGCCTCATACGCGGCCTCAAGATCGATCAGCGCCTGCATGAGCGTTTCCGGGACGTACCGGCCGCCAAAGCCGCCAAAGCGGCCGACGCCGGTCGTGTTGCTTACGCCGGTCGTATTCTCAATACCGGTCGTGTTATTTTTAGTCATAAATATGACCATTCCTTTCCTCTGCGCGGGCGGCGTCGATGATTGCGCGCATTTTTTCAAAATCCTTATATCCGTCCGTCTCCGCGCCGCCGCTGACGTCAAAGCCGAATGGCGCAAGATCGGGCTGCGCCCGAGCTTCCGCGATGCCCGCCGCATCAAGGCCGCCCGCGAGAAAATAGGGGCGCGGACACATGCCGGAGCGGGGCAGGAGCTTCCAATCGAAGCGCGCGCCCGTCCCGCCGCGCTCCCCCTCGCGGAATGTGTCAAACAGCAAAAAATCGGCCTCCGGGCAGGCGTCTCCCAAAAAATTCATCCCGGACCCGACGCGGACGGCCTTGATAACCGGCGCGCGCGTCAACTTCCGCAGACCGCGGATATACGCGGCATCCTCGTCGCCATGCAGCTGAATCATGTCGATCACACCGCGTCCGCACAGGGCGGCGATCCGCCCGGGCGCTTCGATTACACACACGCCGACGGCCTGTACGCGGGGCTCGAGCCGACGGCGGAGCTCCGCCGCC
>JAITSR010000132.1 GCA_031287655.1 Clostridiales bacterium | reverse complement strand
GCGTTTTGCAAGTATATCTGCCCGATTACGGTATTTCTCAAACCCGCGAGCTATTTCTCGCTGACGCGCGTCAAGGTTGACGAATCGAAGTGCGTAAACTGCGGCAAGTGCGAGCGCGTCTGTCCGATGAACGTCAAAATGCGCGACCCTAAGCGCTCCCGCGAGAACAGCACGGAGTGCATACTTTGCTTTGAGTGCGCGAAAGTTTGCCCGAAGAAGGCGATATGACGGCGGTGTGACTGATGTATTTTGAGTACGGCGAAAAAGAAACCGACTACCTGAAACATAAAGATAAGCGACTGGCCGCGGCGATTGACGCAATCGGGCATATTTACCGCGAAGTGGATACTGATTTGTTTTTGTCCGCCGTTCACAACATCGTCGGGCAGCAAATCTCATCCGCCGCTCTGAAAACAGTGTGGGCGCGATTAAACGACAAGTTCGGCGTAATCACATCTGACACCCTTTGCGCCGCTTCACGCGAAGATATTCAAGTCTGCGGTGTCACGTACAAGAAAGCGGACTATATCAAGGATTTTGCCAAAAAGGTTCAACGCGGCGAGTTCGACGTGGACGCGCTCCGCGATATGCCCGACGCTGACGTAATAAAGGAGTTGTCCGCGCTCAAGGGCATAGGCGTGTGGACTGCGGAAATGCTGTTGATTTTCTGCTTGCAACGCCCCGACGTGATGAGTTTCGGCGACTTAGGGATACAGCGCGGTCTGCGTATGCTCTATCATCACAAGTCAATCGACCGGGCGCTGTTCGCTAAATACGCCCGGAGGTATTCGCCTTACGGCACGGCAGCGAGTTTGTATTTGTGGGCAATCTCAAGCGGCGCGATACCTGAAATGCGCGACTACGCGCCGCAGCGGTACAGACAGCGGCGCGATTCGGAATAAACGCGAAGCGGGCGCAGAACTATCACGCCTTTACTCTCCGTGGGAGGCGGTGAGGCTGAGCATTTTGCGCACGACCTCGTTGTTGTTGTGCGCCAGCGTGAACGACTCCAGCTTGTTGACGTCGACGCGGAGGGCGTTCGCCTGCTCGAGCGTGATCTTTTTCTGCTCTTGGAACTGGTGGATCACGCGCCGCTCGATGTAATACCCCTTTAGCAGCTCGTCGTCCTGATTCTGGTGCAGCCGGGCTTGGACCGCCCGCCGAAACGTGCCGGTCTCCACCTGACGCGCGAGGTCGGCGCGCTCGTCGGTCAGCGCCGCAAGAAGTTTTTCCGGGTATCGGCCGGCCTCGCGGAGCTCTGCCAGCATGCGCAGCACGAGCTTGGTGTTTCGCTCAAAGAGCCCGCTCATCTCCCGCCGGTACTGCCGAACCGAAGGTGGGACCGTCGGGCGCTCGCCGACCGTTTGCCGCTCCCCCTCGCTTCGCGGAGTCCGCGGCGTCCGCGACGCCCATCGCTCCCGCAGCGCTCTCAGCCGCCGCACGATCCGCAGCCGCCACACGGCCCGCTCGATCCTTTTGACGTGCAAAACGGCCGACTGCGCGAGCCCGCGCGCGCTCATGTGATAGATCGTCGCGAGCAGTTCGCAATAGTCCCGGTATGTGTGCGCCCCGATCTCGCCCGCCTGGCGCAGCCGCCTGACCTCGACCGACTCGGCGTCGTACAGGAGCCGCCGCAGCTCGCGCAGCGCCCGCTTCTCGCTCTTTTCATACCGCTCGCGCAAAAGCCCCGCGATCCGCCTGTTGTAGCTTTCGACCAGAAAGTCGGAAGTCCCCTCGCGCCGCAGCTGCGCTATGACCTCCCTTAGAATCAGGATTTCCGGCCCGTCAGCCCGTTCGCCCCCCACGGGCGCGCCCGCGATCGCGGGCAGCAGCGCAAGCGCCGAGCCGAGCGACAAAACGATCACGCCCGCCGTGATGAACAGCAGGAGCGGCCGCTCGAGGAATATCGCCCCGCCGCCGTACAGCAGCGGCAGGGCAAACGCGGTCGCGAGACTGACGGCCCCCTTCACGCCGGCCAGCGTCAGGAGCAGCGCGTTTTTGACCCGCTCGCGCGCGCCCTCGCCGATCCCCCCGCCCGTAAAGGCAAGCACACCCAAAAAACGCACGGCAAACAGGATCAGCGTGACGAGCGCCGAGATCAGGATCAAAAAGGCGTGCGTATAGCGCGGGTCCGCCCAGATATGCCGCACGATGTCCGGGAATTGCAGCCCGAGCAGCAAAAACACAAACGAGTTCAGCGTGAACGAGAGCATTTCCCACAGCGTGTGCTTCGCGTTGCCGAACTCGGCCTCAAACGGCTCCGACCGCTTAAATTCCAAGGCTTGGCGGCTCCCCGCCGTCACGGCCGCGAGGACGCCGGAGACGCCGCACGCCTCCGCGGCCACATAGCAGAGGAACGGGATCAAAAGCTCGATCAGCATGTGGGCCGCCGTGTTGTGGACGAGCAGGCTCGTGAGCCGGTCGGTAAAATAGCGCTTGATGCTGATGATTACAAAGCCGACGAGAAAACCGCCAACCGAGACGAGGACGAGCCGCGTGACGGCTTCGGCGGGCGAGAAGACGCCCCCCCGGCTCAGCGCGGCCACCGCGAAGTGGAACGCGATCAGCCCGGAAGCGTCGTTGACCAGCCCCTCCCCCAACAAAATGTGCATGACGCGATCGCCGATCCTGATCCGCGACGCGAGCGAGGAAACCGCGACGAGGTCCGTCGGCCCGAGCACCGCCCCGAGCGCAAAGCAGGCCGCCATCGGGATCGCGGGGACGAGCCGGTACACGATGCCGCCGATCGCGAAAACCGTGAGGAACACGAGTATAAAGGCCATCAGGAACACGGTCTTTTTTTCTTTCCACAGCGAAACAAGATCGGCATCCTCGGCATCGTGGAACAGCAGCGGCGCGATCACCATGACCATAAAAATCTCGGGCTCAAGCGTGAGCTCGACGCCCGGCAGCAAAAGCGAAAGCGCGCAGCCGAACGCGATTTGCAAAAGCGGCAGCGGCATCCGCGGGAAGATGCTGTTGATTACATTGGACAGCACGATCGCGAGCAGGATCGCGATTACCGTCGTCGTGATGTGCATAAAGGATTAAAGCCTCGCTACGCCGCTCTTTCGCGCGGCTTCCGCCACGGCCTTCCCGACCGCCGCCGCGACGCCGCGGTCCAGCGCGTTCGGAATGATGTTCTCCGCGGTCAGCTCGGAATCCGGGACGAATTCCGCGATCGCGCGGGCCGCCGCGATCTTCATCTCGTCGTTGATGTCGGAGGCGCGCACGTCGAGCGCGCCGCGGAAGATACCGGGGAACGCGAGCACATTGTTGATCTGATTCGCAAAGTCGCTGCGGCCTGTGCCGACGATCGCGGCGCCCGCGGCCTTTGCCGCGTCCGGCATGATTTCGGGCGTCGGGTTCGCCATCGCGAACAGGATCGGGTCCTTTGCCATGCCGCGGACCATGTCCTCCGTGACGCAGTTCGGCGCGGACACGCCGATGAAGATGTCCGCCCCGCGCAGCGTGTCGGCGAGGCTCCCGGCCTTTTTGTCCCGGTTCGTGATCTTCGCCATCTCGACCTTTTCCGCGTTCAGGCCGGGGCGGCCTTCGTAAATCGCGCCCTGCCGGTCGCAGAGCACGACCCTTCGGAGCCCGAGCGAGATCAGGAGCCGGATTACCGCGATCCCCGCCGCGCCCGCGCCGTTCGTGACGATCGAGACGTCCTCCAGTTTTTTGCCCGTCAGCTTGAGCGCGTTCAGAAGCGCCGCGAGCGTCACGACCGCGGTCCCGTGCTGGTCGTCGTGGAAAATCGGGATGTCGCAGACCTCTTTTAACCGCCGCTCAATCTCAAAGCAGCGCGGCGCGGAGATGTCCTCCAAATTGATCCCGCCGAAGCTGCCCGCGAGCAGACGCACGGTGTTTACGATGTCATCGACCTCTTTTGAGCGGATGCAGAGCGGGATCGCGTCGACGCCGCCAAACGCTTTAAAGAGCGCGCATTTCCCCTCCATTACGGGCATCCCCGCCTCCGGGCCGATGTCCCCGAGGCCGAGCACCGCGGTCCCGTCGGTCACGACCGCGACAAGGTTCGCGCGGCGCGTCAGCGCGTAGCTCAGGCTGACGTCCTTTTGGATTTCAAGGCAGGGCTGCGCAACGCCCGGCGTGTAGGCAAGCGACAGGTCGTCGCGGTTTTCGAGCGGCGCGCGGCACACGACCTCGATCTTCCCGCCCCATTCATAATGCTTTTTTAGTGATTCCTTCGCATAATCCATTCCCATTCCCGTTTCTCCCGTTTCCATGATTTATATGCTGTTCAGATCGTATGGCGTCTCCTGATAGACGTAGTAGTTCAGCCAGTTGGCATAGAGCAGGTTCGCGTGGCCGCGCCAGTTCACGAGGACGCCCTTATCCGGATCCCCGCCGACAAAGTAGTGCTCCGGCGGCGCGGTGTCGAGCCCCTTCGCCCTGTCGCGCGCGTATTCGTCGGCCAATGTGGACGCGTCGTATTCCGGATGCCCGGTCACAAAAACTTGCTTCCCGTCGCGCGACGCGATGATACAGAGCCCCGCCTCGTCGGAGTCCGCGAGGATTTCAAGCTCCGACACTTTTTGCACGTCCTCGCGCGTGACCTCCGTGTAGCGCGAGTGCGGGACGCGAAACACGTCGTCGAAGCCGCGCAGGAGCTTGGAATAGCGGACGCGGCAGGTGTGGTCGAACACGCCGGACAGCTTTTGCCGCATTTTGCGCTTGGGGACGCCGTAGTGGTAATAGAGTCCCGCCTGCGCGCCCCAGCAGATGTGGAACGTCGAAAACACGTTCGTCCGGCTCCACTCCATGATCCGCTTCAGTTCCTCCCAGTAGGTGACTTCTTCAAACGGCAGTTCCTCGACGGGCGCGCCCGTGATGATCAGGCCGTCGAACTTCTCGCCGCGCACCTCGTCAAAGCGCGTGTAAAATTTCGTCATGTGCTCTTGCGGCGTGTTTTTGGATACATGCGTCGCCGGATGCAGCAACACGATGTCAATCTGGATCGGGGAGTTCCCGAGCAGGCGTAAAATTTGGGTCTCCGTCACGATTTTCGTCGGCATCAGGTTCAAAAGCGCGATGCGGAGGGGGCGGATGTCCTGCTGATAGGCGCGCGCCTCGCTCATCACGAAGATATTTTCATTTTGCAGGGTCTCGGCCGCGGGCAGGTCGTCGTCGATCTTTATTGGCATTCGGATTATTTCGGTCCTCTCTTTTACATATGTTCCCCTACATTCGTTTGTCGGGTGAACTACAATTTGAGCAGCAGGTCAAGGGCCGTTTGCTTCATTCGGTCCTTCGCGGTCGACGCGAAATGCAGGCCCGGCCTGCCCCTAAGGCCGGAGAGCGCCGGGGGCGCGGTCGTCCCGCTCGCGCGCTCCAGCAGGGCGATATACCGAAAATCGTCGGCGGCGGCGGAGGTCTGGGCGGCGGCGGGCGCGTCCGGGAAAATCGACTGATAGACGTCCCGCGCAAATTTATAGGGGCTCGCCGTCGCGACGACGACCGTCTTTTCGCGGGAAGCCGCGTCAGACGGGGCCGCGC
>JAITSR010000101.1 GCA_031287655.1 Clostridiales bacterium | reverse complement strand
GCGCGACAGTTCCGCCGTCAATCGTCTGCTCTTGATACCGTGTTTTATTCTTGATTTCCTCTGCATACACCCGTTTGCGGACGGCAACGGCAGGATTTCCCGGCTTCTGTCGCTTCTGCTTCTGTACAAGAACGGCTTTGACGCGGGGCGGTATATCTCGTTTGAGGAACGGATTAACCTCAATAAGGCGGGGTACTACAAATCACTAAAGGATAGCTCGGACGGTTGGCATACGGGGGCAAACAGCTATTTTCCGTTCATCGAGAACTTTGTCACAACCCTGTTGATGTGTTATAAGGAACTTGATAAAAGGTTCGCCGTCGTAAATAGCGGCAGAGTAAGCAAACGCGAGCGCATTGAGGCGACCGTGCTGAACAGTTTGCTGCCGATAAGCAAGCGAGAGGTCTGTTATATCCTGCCTGACGTCAGTCCGACCACGGTGGAGGCGGTCATTGCGTCTATGGTAAAATCCGGCGCGATTGTGAAAATCGGCTCGGCTCGGAACACCAAATATATCAGGCGGTAATTTCAGTTGGCGGTATCGCCGCGCCGCAGGCCGCGCAAGGAACCGTGACGGCGGCGGCGGCGAACGATACGGCAATTTGCGGGCCGCCGACATCTCGCGTATGCGCGCGGCACTGCCGGAGACGTTGAGTCGGTTGGAGTCGCCGGAACCGCCGTAGTTATCGGAGTCTAGGTGACGATGATTGTATATTGCGCCTCGCTCCCCGAAAGCGCATCTTCGCCCCTTTTTTTGACCATATCAATCACGGTGACGCCGGGCTTAACGGCTTTGAGACTGATATACAATGTCCGTATGTCGCCGCCATCCCCGACCATTTCGTTGTCCTCCGTTTCCTCGTCCTCGGAAAGAATTTCCACAGCGTCGCCGCCCGCGGTGATCTCATACGTCCACAGAAAGCCCGTGGACGGCTTGTCGACAGCGACGATTGTGGCGAGGTCGCCTACGCGTAGTTCGGTTGTGGCGCCCGAGACAAGACGCGTCCCCTGCAACATAAGCGGCGCCGGAGAGGGCGTCGCCGTATTCAAAGCGGGTATAGCGATCCGCTCGGTTAGGCCGGGTGTGACGGGCGGCGCGGCGGGTTTTGCCGTAGCGTCGGCAATAACCTCAATCGAACCGGACGGAAATTTCGCGCCCGTGTTCCGCGCCGCATTGCAGCCCGTCAGCGCCGCCAACAGAATCAAAACCACGACCGACGCAATGATTACTGTGCGCCTGATTTGTTTTTTTTTCATTCACAGTTCCTTACTTGATAATGTCAAAGCCGCCGATAAAGGGCAGCGGTTTCATGCTGCCGTTCGCGGCGTTGATAATGCCTATTACGAGGAATGCCACCGGGATAATGGGCAGAATCGCCATCAGCAGCCAGCCGAGGATCGGGATGAATACGAGGATCCGCGACAAAACGTTATAGACCACGGCGTAAAGCAGCGCGGCGATGAACAGCGCGGTTCCCTGATTCGTGTGATATTTCACGAAAGGCGACGTGTTGTGCGCGCCGGTGAGCAGCGGAACGAAGAACAGTATGTAGGCGAGTATCGCCATGCCCTTGTTTGCCTCGGCGTCGCCGGGCGGCGCGGCCGGTTGCTTGTAGTCCTGCTGCGGACTCGCGCCGACGGTTCCCACCTCCTTGCCGCAGGAGGGACAGAACTTTACGCCGTCTTGAATCTGTGTCCCGCAATAACCGCAAAATGCCATGATGAATACCCCCGTTTCAATGTTTATTTGTTGTTTGTGACACTAAAAATTTGTCGGCCCTGAGTCCGCTTTTACTATAGTATAAGCCAATGACACCTATTTTGTACACCTGTAATAAAAATTTATTTTCAAATGGATATACTTGGCACAGACCACTTTAGGGTGATATGATAAATTCGGACGATAGACGCGAGCCTGATTTTATACTCCGCTTCACGATCGCATTATAGCAAATTTGGCTTCTTTGTATATCGGCCCAAGATAGGAGAGACAAATGGATCATCGACAGGGAACAACTGCAAATTTAGCAACAGTTCAAATCGAGGGAGAGCGCCTTTTAGCTGGCAAAGTGGAGATAAGAGCGGTCCTCCGACTTGACATGGTGAATATTAAGTCATATAATGCGAATTGCATTTCATAATAAATGATTTTGAATTCATCACAATAGGTAGGGAGGCGGAGATGCCAAAACGGACTTTTTTCAGGCTCGACGCGGACAAGCGGGAGCGCGTGATCCGCTCGGCGATCGACGAATTTTTGGGAAACGGCTATGAGAACGCGAAGATCGGCGCGATCGCGGCGGGCGCGAAGATCGCGAACGGGAGCCTTTACCAGTATTTTGACGACAAGCGCGAGCTGTTCCGCTACTGCGTCAACTGGACGGTCGAAAATTTCATCAAGGAGCAGGACCGGCTGACGCCGCTCGCCGGGATGGATATTTTTGAGTACATAACGTCGGGGCTGCCCGAACGCGCCCGGTTCTGGAGACAGGAGCCCGCGCTCGCGCGGTTCGCGCATGAACTTGTGAGCGGCGGCTTTGGATTCCCTGCGGGAGAGCCAAACATGACGCGAAGCCCCGCCGAGGCGCATATCGAAAGGCTGATTGCGAACGGCAGGAAGTGGGGCAGACTTCGCGAGGACATCGACGATGAGGCGCTGACACTGTATTTTTCGGCGGTCGAGCGGGCGATTGAGGGCGAGATGCTCGCGCGCGCGCAGGCCTCGCCCAATGAGTCCGAGGCTTCGGCGGGACAGGCCGGGCAAAGCGGGGAAGCCGGGGATGCGCTGCTCGCGCAGCTTGCGGAACTCATAAAGCACGGAATGGCCGCAAAGCCCGCGGCAGCGGACAAGCCGGATGGCGCAACATGAAAAGAAAAGAAATAACCCGCCCGATTGAACTCTTGAACCGGCCTGTGTTAGCGCGTATAATCATTGCGGGTTATCCAAATAAAAGTTACGGAGGATTTTACAATGGTCAGAGTTGTCGCACCAAATTATCTAAAAAAGGACAGTGTCGAAAAGGCCGCGCCCCTCTTTCGGGAGATGATCGCCGCGACGCGCAAAGAGGACGGCTGCATCGAGTACCGGCTGTTCACCGATCCCAAGAACCCTGCGGTGTTCGTGTTCATCGAGGAATGGACCAGTCAGGAGGCGCTCGACCGTCACTGCGCGTCGGAGCATTTTAAGAGGATCATTCCGCAGATCGGCGCGCTGTGCGAAAAGCCCGGCGACGCGACGGTCCTCCACGAGGAATTTAAGTAAATATTTTGTGAACTTATTTGCCGCGCGCAAAAACGGGGGACGCCCGCAAGCTCCTATGAGCCGACGAGGGTTTTGAGCAGTTCCGCGCAATAGGCGTGGTAGGCGACCGTCTTTTCCTTCGCGTTGGCGGCGGGGCGCAGCGCGAAGGTCAGGTCGCCGAGCGTCTCGCAGCCCGGCGCGTCCGCAAGCTCCGTGTCCGCGAGGCGGAGCCGGTCCAAAAGCGGACCCGTCGCCGGGGCTATGCCGGAGAGCGGGTCAAAGATCGAAAACGGTCCGTTTTGCGCGCCCTCCGCGCCCGCGCCGCCGTCCGCCGACGACGCCGGGACCGGGTTGCCCTCCATATCGTATTCCGTCGGGTCGGCCATCTGCGCAAAATACGCGTACAGCGCGTCGTCGACGAGATAAAGCGGGTCCGCGGCCGCGGACGTAATCGCCATCAGCTTCATTACCGAGGCCTGCTCCATTTCGGGATCGACCGACTGCGAGGCAAACCCGGCCTGCGCGGCCGCGGCCTCATCCGCCTGCGAGACGGCTCCGGCGGCTCCAGCCGCGGCCTCATCCGTCTGCGAGACGGCTCCGGCGGCTCCGGCCGCGCCCTCGGCGGAGGGTTCGGCTGCGCCGCCGCCCCCCGCGGGGTCCGGTATGATCGCGGACGGCAAATAGATCAAGTCGAGCAAAAACGAGACCCTGCCGTCCCCGTTCCGGTCCGTCGCGCCACTCTCCAACGCGGCCTGCAGCGCGTCGGCCGCGTCCTGCGTGACGTACTGCGACGTCGCGACGACAAGAGTGAGGTCGGGCTGGACGCGAAAGACGGTGTCCCGTATGAAAAAAACGACTAGGATCAGCGCCGCGCAGGCCGCGAACGTCTGCCATTTATAGTGATACCAATAGTTGTCGAGTTTTTTTTGCAGCGGGGACTTGGGGGGCAGCTGCGCCTCCAGCCGCGCTTCCTCGGCGGCGCGCGCAATCGCCTCCTGCTTTAGCATTTCCTCGGTTTTGTAGACGACGGGCTCGCCGCCTTTTTTATCGCTCACGCGCCTCACCTCCCTGATTTACAGTCATTATAAGCGCCGCGCCGACCAAAAGTCAACTCGCGCAGTTCGCGGGGAGCGAGCGGACTGCGAGCGACGAGCCTTGTTTTTTGCAGAAACTCGCGATACAATAGAACCAATCTATTATCCGGCGTTGCGGAGGTGTCAAAATGGCTGTCAAACGATCGGTTTCCGGCTTTTGCCCCCATCTCAAACGAAACACCGTGATTGCTGTCTGGTTCCGCGAACTGAAACGGGCGGGCGGCGGCAAGTACTATGAAAAGACTGACTTCGACTGCAATTCGGGCTATCGGAGCGGCTGTGACAAGATCGCCTCGTGCCCCGTATACAACGACGCCGCATTCGACGGCTGACACACCGCAAAAGAAGGGGATCGAAAAAATGCTGGAAGCCTTAAAACAAGAGGTTTTGGAAGCAAATTTGTTGTTGCCCGAATACGGGCTCGTGCTCTTTACATGGGGCAACGCGTCCGCGTTGGACCCGGAGAGCGGGTTGGTTGTGATTAAGCCGAGCGGCGTGCGGTACGCCGGGATGACCGCGGACCAGATGGTCGTTGCGGACCCGGAGAGCGGCAAGGTTGTGGAAGGCGCGCTGCGGCCTTCGTCGGACGCCGACACACATTTTGAACTCTACCGCCGCTTTCCGGGCGTCCGCGGCATCGTACACACCCATTCGACATACGCGGTCGCGTTCGCGCAGGCCGGGCGCGGCGTTCCCTGCTACGGCACGACGCACGCGGACTATTTTTATGGCGAGGTCCCCTGCACGCGCGCCCTGCGCCCGGAGGAAATCCGCACCGACTACGAGCTGAACACGGGCCGGGTGATCGCGGACATGTTTTCGGAGCGGGCGCTGGACCCGCAGGCGACGCCGGGCGCGCTCGTCTGCGGCCACGGGCCGTTTACATGGGGCGCTTCCGCGAAAGCCGCGGCGTCGAACGCGGCCTATCTTGAGGAAGCCGCGCGTATGGCGCTGCTGTCTGAACAGGCGGCGGGCGGCCGGTTCAGCCCGGTCGCGCAGGAACTGATGGACAAGCACTACTACCGGAAGCACGGCGCGGGCGCGTATTACGGCCAGCCGCAATCGTAAGTCTTGTTGACGCGCCCCGCGCGCCCCGGCGCCTCGCAAATTATTTGCAGATCGGGGTCGGCTTGTGATATACTAATATGTATGCGCGGTGCGAAACAGAGATTCAAAAAAACCGTTTTGCCACTATTTGCAGCGAGGCGGAGGACTACACGGAGGTCGATATGGCAGGCGAGAATATGATCGTGTTAAACGAAAACAACTACTCCGAGGTGACGGGTACGCCGGACAAGCTCGTGCTCGTGGACTTTTGGGCGACATGGTGCGGGCCGTGCCGGGCGATCGGGCCGATTCTTGAAAAACTCGCGGGCGAATACCCCGAACAAGTCGTAATCGGCAAGCTGAACGTCGACGAAAACCGCGCGCTCACGGAGTCGCACGGTATCCAGAGCATCCCGACGATCCTGCTCTACAAAGGCGGGCAAATTAAGGATACCCTCGTCGGCGCGCGGCAGTTCGCGGATTACAAATCCGTCGTGGATCAATATCTATAACTTTATTGGGGGCAAGATGCCAGAAAACCGGGATGTGCTGCGGATTGGTCTTGATGTCGGCTCGACGACCGTTAAGATCGTTGTGCTGGATCAACACTTTCATTTGCTGTATCATCAATATCAGCGCCATTTTTCCGACATTAAGAAAACGATCACGGGCCTTTTAGCCGATACCTGCGAGCGCTACGCGGGCGCGAGCGCCGCCTTTGCCGTTACGGGTTCCGGCGGGATACTTGTCTCCAAATGGCTCGGACTCGAATTTATTCAGGAAGTGATCGCGGGCGCGAAGGCGGTCGAGCGCTTCATTCCAAACACGGATGTCGCGATTGAGCTCGGCGGCGAGGACGCGAAGATCACCTACTTCACAAACGGCGTGGAACAGCGCATGAACGGGACCTGCGCGGGCGGGACGGGCGCTTTTGTCGATCAGATGGCGGCGCTCCTGAAGACGGACGCGCACGGCCTGAACGAACTCGCAAAGCGCAGCTCGACGATCTATCCGATCGCCTCCCGCTGCGGCGTGTTCGCAAAGTCGGATATCCAGCCGCTTTTAAACGAGGGCGCGGCACAGAGCGACATCGCGGCCTCGGTCTTTCAATCGATCGTAAACCAGACGATCAGCGGTCTTGCGTGCGGACGGCCGATTCGCGGCAATATCGCGTTTTTGGGCGGGCCGCTCTACTTCCTTTCGGAGCTGCGGGCCCGGTTTATCGCGACGCTCGGCCTGCGCCCCGACGAGATCGTGTTCCCGCAGAACTCGCAGCTCTTTGTCGCGATGGGCGCGGCGTGCGCGGCCGGTGAATACCGGCAGAATACGGGCGAACACCGGCAGGACGCCGGCGAAACCTCGCCCCTCCCCCCTCTCTTTTTGGACGAGCTTTCGCAAAGACTGGGCCGCCTCAAGGATGTCGAGGCCTCCGAGGTAAAGCGCCTTGCGCCGATGTTCGCGACCGGGCGCGACCGCGAGTTGTTTGTCGAGCGCCACAGCGTCGCCTCCGCCCCCCGAAAGGCGCTTGCGGCGCACACCGGGGCTTGTTTTCTCGGCATCGACGCGGGCTCGACGACGACAAAGCTCGTGCTGACGGACGGCGGCGGCGCGATCCTCCACTCGCACTACGGGCCGAACGGCGGAAACCCGCTGCGCTCGACGGTCGACGCGCTAAAAACCCTCTACGCCGCGCTCCCGTCCGACGCCTACCTTGCGGCGGCGACGGTCACGGGCTACGGCGAGAACCTGATCAAAACCGCGCTTTTCGCCGACTACGGCGAGATCGAGACGATCGCGCACTATAAAGCCGCTCAGCGCTTTTTGCCGGGCGTCGACTTTATTTTGGACATCGGCGGGCAGGACATGAAGTGCATGAAGATCAAGGACGGCGCGATCGACAGCATCATGCTGAACGAGGCGTGTTCCTCCGGCTGCGGCTCTTTTCTGGAGACCTTCGCGGAGTCCTTGCAGATCCCGCTCGGGCAATTCGTCGACATCGCGCTCGGCTCAAAAACCCCGGTGGACCTCGGCTCCCGCTGCACCGTTTTTATGAACTCCCGCGTCAAGCAGGCGCAGAAGGAAGGCGCGAGCGCGGGCGACATCTCCGCCGGGCTCTCGTATTCGATCGTCAAGAACGCGCTCTATAAAGTCATCAAAATCCGCAAGCCAGAGGACATGGGCGAGCGGGTGATCGTGCAGGGCGGTACATTTTTAAATGACGCGGTCCTGCGCGCGATTGAGCTGACGGCGGGGCGGGAGGCCGTCCGCCCGGACATCGCGGGCCTGATGGGCGCGTATGGCGCGGCCCTCGCCGCGGCGGAAAAGTATCACGCCGACGCGCAAAAATCCGGAGCGGGCGCGGTCTATTCCGCCGCAGATGCGCCGTTCGACGCAGACGAGCAGCGCGGCGCGGCCGCGGCATATTCCGCCAATTTGTCGTCCGCTGCGGCCGCCGTGCGCGCCGCGCCGCGCCGGAGTTCCTTGCTCGGTCCGGACGGCCTTATGGACTTCCGCTTCTCGGTGTCGACGCGCCGCTGCGGCCTGTGCGGCAACAACTGTATGCTGACCGTCAACGACTTTGGCGGGGGCCGCGAGATGATCACCGGGAACCGCTGCGAGCGCGGCGCGGGGCTTCTGCAGCCCGCCGCGCGCATCCCCGACCTGTTTGACTACAAATACAAAAGGACCTTTGCCCACTACCGCCCGCTCTCCGAGAAGGACGCCGTGCGCGGCAGCGTCGGCATCCCGCGCGTGCTGAACCTGTATGAGAATTACCCGTTCTGGCACACGTTCTTTTCCGAGCTGAAATTCCGGGTCACGCTCTCGCCGCGCTCGACAAAGCAAATCTACGAGCTCGGCATCGAGTCGATGCCCTCCGAGTCGGTCTGTTACCCCGCAAAGCTCGTACACGGCCACGTCCTCTCGCTGATTGCGGAGCGCCCCGACTTCATCTTCCACCCTTGCGTCACGCACGAGCTGCGCGAGGACGCGGGCGCGGACAACTGCTTCAACTGCCCGGTCGTGATCTCGTACCCCGAGGTCATCAAGAACAACATGGAGGACATCCCGACCAACCATATCCGCTACCTGAACCCTTTTTTGCCTTTTAACGACCCCGAGCGCCTGAAAACCCGGCTGTTTGAAGAACTTTCGGGCCGGAACCGGGGGCCGGGGCTCACGCTCGGGGAGGTCTCCGCCGCCGTGGACTGCGCCGTCGCGGAGTACGCGCGCTACAAGGCCGACATACGGCAGAAGGGCGAGGAGGCGCTGCGCTGGCTTGACGAGACGGGCGGCCGGGGCGTCGTGCTCGCGGGCAGGCCGTATCATGTCGACCCGGAGATCAACCACGGCATTCCGGAGATGATCACGGGTCTCGGCATGGCCGTGCTCTCGGAGGATTCCGTCGCGCACCTCGCCGCCGTACAGCGCCCGATCCGCGTCGTCGACCAGTGGGCGTACCACACGCGGCTCTACTCGGCCGCGAACTTTGTCGGCGGGCGCGAAAATCTGGAGCTGATCCAACTGAATTCCTTCGGCTGCGGCATCGACGCCGTCACGACGGATCAGGTGCAGGAGATTTTGCATGCCGCGGGCAAAATCCACACGGTACTCAAGATCGACGAGGTCAACAACCTCGGCGCGGCGCGGATCCGCATCCGCTCCTTAAAATCCGCCGTCGAGGACCGCGAGGCGAAGGGCATCCCCGGCTCCGCCGGTTCCCCGGCCCGCGCGCCCGCATCTTACCTTGTCAAAAAAATTCCGTTTACAAAAAAGATGAAAAAGCGGCACACGATCCTCGCGCCGCAGATGTCGCCGATCCACTTTCAATTCCTCGAGGCCGCGTTCCGCGCCGTCGGCTACAACCTTGTGATCCTGCCGCCCGGAGGCGGCGCGGAGGTCGACGAGGGCCTAAAGTCCGTGAACAACGACGCCTGCTACCCCTCGATCCTCGTCGTCGGGCAGATTCTCGCGGCGTTAAAATCCGGCAAATACGATCTTGACAACGTCTCCGTGATCATCTCGCAGACCGGCGGGGGCTGCCGCGCGACAAACTACATCGGTTTTATCCGAAAGGCGCTGCGCGACGCGGGGATCGCCCATATTCCGGTGATCTCGCTGAACACGCTCGGTTTTGAGAAGAACCCCGGTTTTGAATTTACGTTCCGGCTCCTGCGCAAGGGGATAATCGGGATCATGTACGGCGACCTCTTTATGAAGCTCATGCTGCGCACGCGGCCATACGAGGCTGTGCCGGGCTCAGTCAACCGTCTCTACGAAAGCTGGCTCCCGCGCTGTATGGCGAACGCCGCGAACGGGCGCCTCCGTGAGTTTAATCTGAACGCGGCCTCGATCATTCGCGCGTTCGACCGGATCGAGCTCAACGAGGTTCCCAAACCCAAGGTCGGGCTCGTTGGGGAGATTCTCGTAAAATTCCACCCGGGCGCGAACAACGACGTGATCCGCCTCGTCGAGGCCGAAGGCGCGGAGGCCGTGATGCCGGACCTGATGGGCTTTTTGCTGTATAGTTGCTACAACGCGCGCTTTAAATGGCGCTTCCTCGACGGCAAGCGCTCCGTCTGGCTTGTGAACGCCTTCGCGATCCGGGTTATCGAATACTACGCGCGGGGCATGAACCAAAAGCTCGCCGCGAGCGCCCGCTTCTCGGCGTCTCACGGCATCGAGGCCCTCGCGAAGGCCGCGAGCGGTCTGCTGTCGCTCGGCAACACGACGGGGGAGGGCTGGCTGCTCACGGCTGAAATGCTCCAGCTGATCCGCGAAGGGGCCTCGAACATCATCTGTATGCAGCCGTTCGCGTGTCTCCCGAACCATGTGACGGGCAAGGGCATGATTAAAGAACTGAAGCGCCGGTATCCGGAGACGAACATCGTCGCGGTCGACTACGACCCCGGCGCGAGCGAGGTCAACCAGCTCAACCGGATCAAGCTCATGCTCTCGGTCGCGTTCCGGGAGCTCGATCAAAAGGGCAAATTCGGCCATATGGAGGGCGCGGGGGAAGGCGCCGCGCTGCCATACGGCGGTCTGCTCGGGCTGGGCGCAAAACCGTAAGACGCAAACGATAAGCGGTTGAGAAAGGATGGTGTCTGACGTATGTCGCTCTTTGACGTAATCAAGCTGTGCGGTGGTCTCGCGTTCTTCCTGTATGGCATGACGATGATGGCGAACGGACTGGAGCACGCCTCCGGCGGACGCCTCGAGCGCGCGCTTGAGAAAATGACGGACAACATCGTAAAGGCGATCTGTTTGGGCGCGCTCGTGACGGCGGTCATTCAGTCGTCCTCTGCGACGACGGTCATTATCGTCGGGCTCGTCAACGCAAAAATCTTAAAGCTGCGTCAGGCGATCGGCATCATCATGGGCGCGAATATCGGCACAACGATCACGGCCCACATCATCCGAATGGCGGACATCGACGCGAACGCGAATATGCTGATGGGCTTTTTCAAGCCGACGACGCTCGGCCCGCTCGCCGCGTTCTGCGGGCTTTTGCTCTATCTGTTCAGCAAGCGCCGCTCGCGCCGGGAGCTCGGGGAGATTTTTCTGGGCTTTGGCGTGCTCTTTTCCGGCATGTTCGCGATGGAGGGCGCGCTGATGCCGCTGCGCGAGCTTCCGGAGTTCGCGAACCTGTTCGCGACGCTGACAAATCCGATTCTGGGCGTGCTCGTCGGCCTCGTCGTGACCGCGATCATCCAGTCGTCCTCCGCGTCGATCGGTATTTTGCAGGCGCTGACCTCGACCGGGGCGATCACGTTTTCGTCGGCGTTCCCGATCATCATGGGCCAGAACATCGGCACCTGTATTACGCCCGTGCTCGCGAGCATCGGCGCTTCCCGCAACGCAAAGCGCACCGCGCTGATCCACGTCGCGTTCAACACGATCGGCACAATGGCCTTTCTGATCGGAATCTACGCGTACCAATACTCGGTCGGATTCCCCTTTTGGGACGAAGCGATTACAAAGGGCGGGATCGCGAATTTCCATACAATTTTTAATGTGACCGTAACGGTTTTGCTCGTCCCGTTCGCGGGCGCGCTCGAGCGCCTCGCGCGCTTCCTGATCCACTCCGGCGGCGGCGCGGCGCAGAATGAGCCCGACGATGAGGCAAAGGAGCTCGACGAGCGTTTCCTGACGGCTCCCGCATACGCGATCCAGCACGCGCGCGAGGCCGTGAAGAAGATGGCGCGGCTCTCGTGGGAAAATTTCAGCCGCGCGATGGAGCTCGTGATGGAGTACGACGCGAAAAAACTCGAACAGGCGCACGAGGTCGAGGACGTGATCGACCGCCTGCAGGGCAGGATCGACAACTACTTGCTGAAAATCACGATCAAGGAGCTCACGGAGACCGAGAATACGGCGCTCTCGGAGGTGCGTCAGGTTGTAAACGAATTCGAGCGGATCGGAGACCTCGCGAACAACATCTGCGACTGCGTGAAGGAGATGCGCGAAAAGGGGATCGAGTTCTCGGAGACCGCGGAGTTTGAGCTCACCGTGATGCGCGACGCGGTCAGCGAGATCATCTCGTTCGCGGTCGACGGCTACATCAGCCGCGACATCAAGCTCGCGGAGACGGTCGAGCCGCTCGAGGCCGTGATCAACATCCTCGTCGCCGCCCTCAAAGTCAAGCACAGCGAGCGTCTGCGCACCGGAGCGTGTACGATCGACTCCGCGTTCCCCTATGTGCAGATCCTTTACAACCTTGAGCGGATCGCGGACCATTGCTCCAACGTCGGCGTGCATGTGATCAGCTATTCCGGGCAGGTCGACGTGCAGGACCGGCACGAGTTTTTGCGGACGATGCGCAACGAGCCGACGGACGCGTTCCGCGCGAAGTTCGAGATGTACGACAAAAAGTATTTTATGCGAATTAA
>JAITSR010000002.1 GCA_031287655.1 Clostridiales bacterium | reverse complement strand
GCGTCATCAGTTCCTGATTGCGCACAAAAAAGGCGCTGTCATACCACGAATTCCAATGCTGCACCGAGATGAAAATCGCGATCGTCGCGAGCAGCGGCGTCGCCATCGGAATGACAATGCTGAAAAAGATGCGCAGCTCCTTCGCGCCGTCGACGCGCGCCGCCTCCTCAAGCTCCTCCGGCAAACCCTGAAAGAACGAAATCGCGACAAGCACATAGAATAAATTGAGCATCATCGGCAGGACATAGACGCCGAATGTGTCGAGCAGCCCGATTGAGCGAAGCACCGAATAGTATGGGATGATGCCGCCGGAAAAATACATCGCGAAGATGATGATCCCCATATAGACCTTGCGGCCCTTTAAATTCCTATGCGAGAGCCCGTAGGCGACCATCGACGTGAAAAACACCGTCAGAAAGGTTCCGAAAACGGTGCGTGCCAGCGAAACGACAATCGCGTTCAGCCATTCGGGGTCCGAGAAGAACCGCGCGTAGTTGTCGAGCGTAAACTTGCGGGGGGCAAAATAGATCCCCCCGAGCTGAGCGTCGATGCCCTCGTTGAACGACAACACGATCGCAAGATAAAACGGGTATACCGACGCCAAAAAAACAATGATCAGAACAATGTAGACAATCACATCCAGAATATTGTCCTCGGCCGTCCGCTTGATGATCCTTTGCCGCATCGCTTCCTCACCTCATGTTTGGTTGATTTCCAAATAATGTTATCCCATTGTGAATCAATCTTAGAACAACCCTTCGCCCGAGACCTTTTTTGCGACAAAATTACTCAAAAAGACCATCGTAACCGAGATAAAAGACTGAAACAGGCCCGCGGCGCTCGCAAACGAGTAGCGCCCCTGCGAAAGGCCGACTTGGAGCACATAGGTTTGCAGAATTTGAGACGTACTCAGGTTAGCAGCGTTCCCGAACAGGTAGCTCTGCTCGAAATTTGAGCCGGACAGGCCGCCGCCCATCAGGTTCCCGAGCGCGAGGATCAGAACGACGGTCACGGTTGGCCGGATGCCTGGCAGCGTAATAAAGCCGATTTTCTGAAGCCGCGTCGCGCCGTCAATATCCGCCGCCTCATAGAGCGCAAGATCAATCGAGGTGATCGCGGCGAGGAAAATGATTGTCCACCAGCCGGTCTCCTTCCACAACGCGGTGATTACGGCAATCGGCAAAAAATACTGCGCGCCGGAGAGGAACTGCATGCGCTCCGCGCCAAACAGCGAGACCACATCGTTCAGGATTCCGTTATTTGAAAGGATGATCTGGCAAAATCCCGCGACGATGATCCACGAAATGAAGTACGGCAGATAGCTGACGGTCTGAACCGTGCGCTTGACCTTCGGCGCGCGCACCTCGTTGAGGATCAGCGCGAGAAAAATCGGCATCGGAAAGGAGAAGAACAGCTTAAAGAGCGAAAGCGTCAGCGTGTTCCGCAAAAGTTCGGCAAATTTATAGTCCCCAAAGAACTCTATAAAATGCTTCAGCCCGACAAAAGGCGATGTAAACATCCCGAGGATGCCGGTCGAGATTTTGTACTCCTTGAACGCGATAATAATGCCGAACATCGGCAGATAGTTGAATACAAGCAAATAGGCCATTCCGATCAGGACAAACATTTGAAGGTATCTTTGTTTCCACATCGTTCCAAAAAAACCGTTTTTCACAGAACCCTCCCAAGCTGTTTTTTGTGCAGTATATCCGCGCCGCGTTCATACGGGCAGCGCCGCTCCGCAACATCTGACCTGTATCATTCTATCTCATATCGCCGAAAGAAAGAAGTGTCATTACTTGACATATAGTGTCATTTGTTGTATTCAATTATGAAATTTTGTTTATATTGCCGAATAGCAGACGCGTGGCCGACAAAAAACGACATTAAAAGCCCATTTCTGACGCTTTGCTTTTTCCCGGATTTGCGATAAAATAGGAAGCAGGCAAGCATACCATTGATTTGCGTGATTTACGTGATTTACGTCTTAAAAAAATGGAGGTTCGCGATGGTAAGGGACGCCAAGTTTTATAAAACGCTGGTAGCGATCGCGCTTCCTGTGGCGTTGCAAAGCCTCATTTCGCTTGGCGTCAATTTTTTGGACAACATTATGGTCGGCTCCCTCGGTGAAATCTCTATATCTGCAGTGTCCGTGTCCAATCAGCTTACCGTTTTCGTCACCTTTTTTATCCGGGGCGTTGCCGGCGGCTCCGCCGTCCTGATTTCTCAATACTGGGGAAAAAAGGACGTTGCGCGGATCAAGAGTATATTTGGCATTTCACTGCGCATTTCACTGGCCATCTCTGTTTTGATCGGCGGATTTGCGATACTGTTCCCACATGCCGCGCTGCGTGTGTTCACGAACGACGCGGACATTATCGCGGAGGGGGTGCGGTATATTCGCATCATCGGCGTGACATACATCGTGTTCGCCCTGTCGGATACCCTAATCGCTATGCTGCGCTGGGTAGAGGTGGTCCGGGTGGCTCTGGCTGTGGTCTCAGTATCCTTGTTTGTCAACCTGTTCTTTAATTACGCCCTGATTTACGGGCATTTTGGCTTTCCGGCGATCGGCGTTCGCGGAGCCGCCATCGCAACCCTGCTTGCCAGATGTGTGGAGCTGTCCATCGTACTTGTCTATGTGTTCCGGATAGACAGACGGCTTTCGCTGAAGGCGTCTGAACTCGTGCATTTTGACCGTCAGCTCTTTGTCGATTTTCTCCGTCACGGCGCGCCCGTCATGCTCGGCGACGTTCTTTGGGGACTGGTTGGAACCGTCAAAGGGACGCTGGTGGGGCGCATGGGCGTGGACATGATCGCGGGCGTCAACATGGCCGAGACGGTGATGCAGTTGACGTTTGTTTTCACGACGGGTCTGACCGGTGCGGCCTGCGTCATCGTCGGCAAGTCGGTCGGCGAAAAGAGATATGACCTTACCCGTCAATACGCCGGCACGATTCAGATTTTATTCGCGCTGTTTGGGCTGGTGATGTCCGGGTTCGTCCTTTTGCTGCGCGCGCCCGCGTTGAACCTTTACAACGTCAGTGAGCCGGTTCGTCTTTTGTCGTATCAGTTTGTGACGATTGGCGCGATCAGCACTGTCTTCGGCACTTACCACGCCAGTTGCTTTATCGGTATCAACAGGGGCGCGGGCGACGGGCGCTTTGTCGTCAAGGTGGATATGATCGCAGGTTGGGGCTTCACGATCCCGCTGACGTTTTTGAGCTTTTTTGTCTGGCATCTGCCGCTGCCATGGGTGTTCTTTTTCTCCCGCTTCGACCAGTTTTTCAAGTGGGTTCCCGCGTTTTTCCGGCTCAGGGGGGACAAATGGATCCGTAACGTCACACGCGACTGAGCGTGACATCAGTAGCACAAAGCTGCTGAAACCTGCATTGCGTAAGGGTTTCAGAGTTTTGCAATAGGCTAACAAAAAAAACAAAAAGGAGAGGTTGGCATGGATGTTCAAATTGGTGTAATTGGTTTTGGTTGGATGGCTTTTTACCACTATAAGGATATTATCCCGAAGGACGAGGGCGTGAAGATCGTCTCGGCGTTCGACATCGACCCGGCGCGCCTTGAATTTGCGCAGAGTCTCGGGATCACACCTTATGACAAGCTCGACGCGTTTTTTAAGAGCGGGATCAACACGGTGCTCGTCGCGACGCCGAACGACAAGCACAAGGAATATTGCATCGCCGCGCTGAACGCGGGCATGAACGTGATCTGCGAAAAGCCGGTGACCTTGAGCGCAGAGGACCTCAAGGAGGTCATCAAGGTCTCGGAGGCCGCGGGCAAGCTCTTTACCGTACACCACAACCGCCGGAAGGACCGCGATTTCTGCATCGTAAAAAAGGCCGTCGAGGACGGGCTGATCGGCAAGCCCTTCTTCATTGAGAGCCGCGTACAGGGCGCGAACGGCATCCCGAGCGACTGGCGGCGCGTTGAAGAAGCCGGCGGCGGCATGGTGCTCGACTGGGGCATCCACCTCGTCGACCAGCTGCTCTACATGGTCAAGGAACCTGTCATACAGGTCTACAGCCTGCTAAAGTACATCAACTACACGGTCGACGACAACATCAAGATCTTCTTGGAGTTTGAAGGCGGTCTGTCCGCTCAGGTCGAGGTCTGCACGACCTGCTTCCAGTCCCTGCCCCGCTGGCATGTGCTCGGCAGCGACGGCACGCTTGACATCAAGGATTTCGCGTGCGAGGGCTCGATTGTGCGCGGCACCGTCAAAGAGGTCGATTGGAGTCTGGAAGCCGTAAAGACCGCGGCCGGTTCGACCCGCACAATGCGTCCGAGGCCGGAGGACACGATCGAGACGCTCCCGCTGCCGGACGTCAAAGTGCAGTGGACCGACTATTACCGGAATTTCTACGCCGCGGCAAACGGCAAGGCGGAGCTTTTGGTCAAGCCGCAGGAAGTCCTCCGCACGATGCAGGTCAACGACTTGATTTTCGCCTCCGCAAAGCAGGGTAAGAGCATTGAGTGCAGAATCTAGGCCGGATTAGGACGCGAAAACTTTTCGTGCGGATTGTAAAGAAAGAAGAAACATAAAGGAGATCAGATGGGAACCGGAATTGGGATAGTGCAAACAAAGTACGGCAAGCTGTGCGGCGTCCGGCGGCAGGGGCATACTGTATTCCGCGGGATTCCCTACGCGAAGCCCCCGGTCGGGGCGCTGCGCTGGAAAAAGCCTGTGCCGCCCGAGTCATGGAACGGCGTCCGGGACGCTAAGGTGTTCGGCGCGACCGCTATGCAGCGCCTGCAAACGCCCGGCTCTTTTTATGAAAAAGAGTTTTTCTCCGACGAGGATTTCTTCCCGCCGATGAGCGAGGACTGCCTGTTTTTAAACGTCTGGACACCGGCGCGGGCAGCGGGGGATAAGTTGCCGGTCGCCTTTTGGATCCACGGCGGCGGCTTTGTCGGGGGCTATGGCACGGAGCCGGAGTTTGACGGCGCGGCCTACTGCGAGCGCGGCGTGATCCTCGTTTCGTTCAACTACCGCCTCGGCGCGCTCGGCTTCCTTGCCCATGAGTGGCTGTCCGCGGAAAGCGCCAAAGAGGGGCATGGCGCGCACAGCGGCAACTACGCGCTGTATGACCAGCTCGCCGCGCTCAATTGGGTGCGTGAGAATATCGCGGCCTTCGGCGGCGACCCCGATAAAATCACAATCTTCGGCCAGTCGGCCGGCGCGCGGAGCGTTCAGTCGCTCGTCTCCTCTCCGCTGACCAAGGGGCTGATCGCGGGCGCGATCCTCCAGAGCGGGGGCGGTTACAAGCTGCCGATCTCGCGGGACGCGACGCTGCAATCTGCCGAGGGGCTCGGCGCGCGCTTTGCGGAAGCCTGCGGCGCGGATTCTCTGGAGAGTTTGCGCGCGCTCCCGGTGGAGGCCGTCATGAAAGCCTCCAATGAATTGGTGGAGAGCGCCGCGGCCAAAGGTCAGGGCTTTGCGTTCGGGCCGTGCATCGACGGGAAATTCCTGATAACCGGATCGGACGACGCGTTAGAGAGCGGCCTGCACGCGGACATCCCCTACATGATCGGCTCCGCGATGAACGACTTTGGCGTCACGCGCGCCGACCTCGCGGCGGGCAAGAAAAACCGCCTCTATCAGGGCTGCATTGAATGGAGCCTGCTCGGCGAGTCGCTCGGCAGAAAGCCGTCCTATGTGTACTATTTCATGCGCGAGCCGCTTGGCGACGACGCCGGAGCGTTCCATTCCTCAGAGCTCTGGTATATGTTCAACACCCTTTCGCGCAGCTGGCGGCCAAAGGTCTGGGCGGATTATGAGCTCGCGGAAAAGATGACGGATTACTGGTGCAATTTCGTAAAAACGGGCGATCCCAACGGTGGCGGCCTGCCCCGCTGGGAGCCGTGCGCGGAAAAGAACGGCCGCAGCGTCCGCGCGCTGCGCGAGGGCATGTAGCAAATTTCCGGCATACCGCAATTGCCCAGATCGCCAAACTCACCGGGGCGGCGCGCTGTTTGATCTGGCGCGCCGCCCCGGTTTCCCTCCTATTTGTCGTCCCGGCGTTGCCCGCCACTGTTACCGCGGGCGTATCGGCGCTGCCCGGTCTCGCGTCCCACGCGCCCTTTATAGCTGCCCGGCGGATTCGCGCGCACGGGCTTCCTCAATAATCACTTTGGTTGCGGTCGCGCCAAAGCGGTCCGCCCCGGCCGCGCGCACCTCAAGCGCTTTATCGAGCGTCCGGACACCACCGGCCGCTTTGACGCGCACATTCGGCCCGCAGGCCGCGCGCATCAGCGCCAAGTCCTCGAGCGTCGCCCCGCCCGACCCGTAGCCCGTCGACGTCTTGACAAAATCGGCGCCGGCTTTTTCGCAGATTTGACAGGCGATCCGCTTCAGTTCATCCGTCAGATAGCAGTTTTCCAAAATCACCTTCACGATCGCGCCTTTTGCGTGCGCAGCCTCCGCAACCGCCCGGATATCCGCCTCGACATACTCGAAATCCCGCGACAGGAGCCGTCCGATGTTCAGCACCATGTCGAGCTCCTCCGCGCCGTCGGCAAGCGCCTCATTCGCCTCAAAAGCCTTCACGGAGGTCTTGTTTGCGCCGTGCGGAAAACCGATCACAGTCGTCGCCAGCACACCGCTGCCCGCGAGTTCGGCCTTGGCGAGCGCAAGTTCGCTCGGCTTCACACAGACCGTCGCGACGTCAAATTCCTTTGCGATTTTGCAGCCGTCTATGATGTCCTGCTTTGTCATAACCGGATTGAGCAGGGAGTGGTCGATCATCTTCGCGACGTCGCGTACGCTTACTTTTTGCTCCGACCCCATATTTGCCACCCTTCCTTTACTTGCCAGCTTCCTTTTTCTATGCCTCAAAAGTCCAAACCCTTGTCCAAGTGTCGCTCTGCCCGGGCTGCAGGCTGATTTGATGGAATGTCTCCAACGAAACGATATGATCCGCCGCCCAGAGCGTCGCGCGGCCCAGACGGATATGGTCCTCCACATGGACGGACGCGCCCTCCGAAGGGTTGCTAAGCGACCAGAGCAGAGGCGCCCGCTCCGCCAAGGCAAACGCGCCGCGCTCCATGTGATGCATCGCGGGCCCCGCGCGGTATTCCGAAAAAGTAAAGCCTGAGCCCTCGGCCTTTAAATGCCCCTCCAACGCCCCGCTTCCCAAATCGGCCAGAGACGGGATCGACAAATGATAGTCCGGTCCCAGCGCCATACCGTTGATTGTGAGGAAGTTGTGGCAGTACTCCCCCGTCTCAAAGGCGCGGTCGCCTGCATTTTCAAGCGCGACGGTCACGGTCAGGCGATTGCCCTCAACCGTAAGCCGCTTTTGCTGCCTGAGCGCATAGCCGCCGCAGGGCGACGGCGGCGTTTCAAAGAGCAGGCTCGAGTCCGTGTCCCGCGTCACCTTAACGTCAAGCGGGCGCATTTGATACGCCTGAAAGAACCGGTATGGCTCGTCCGCCTCTTTTAAGAAAAGTCCGACGCCGGGCTTTAAAAAATACCCGCCGACCTCGGCTTCGTCGGCAGTCTTACAGGAGTATTCATTGCAAATCCCGCGCCCGCCGCTGCAGCGGTGAGACAGATTGTGCGGCTCGCTGGCGCAAAATCTGTGCGCCCCGTCCAGCGTGACCTCCGTCACAAAACCGGCGCGGTCAAACCTGCATGTATTGTTGGGAGCCTCCCCCGGCGCCGCGACCTCAACGCGCAAGCGGTCTGAATTTAGCAGAAACATAAAAAAACCTCCTTTTGTATATGATGGGCAATCCGTGTGAACCGAACTTACCACTAAATTTATCACAATTGACCCGAGATAAGAAGTGTCACAAATTTACGTTTCGCGTCATTTTCTGACTGGCGTGTATACACTATGAACTTTGGCAGGTTTCCGCTATGAACTTTGGCCGAATTGTGAATTGCGAATTGGGAGTTGGGGTCAACATATGACACTCAAGCATAATATGTGACAGTTTACAGATACGGCTCTTTGATGATAACATTTTGTTGCATGAGCATTTGCTTACGCCGAGGGCGCGCCGCGGCAAAGACGCGCGCCGGTAAAAGGCTGTCAGAGAGGCAGGTTTGACTATGGATCAAGCGCACAGACCGGGGCGGGCCGCGTATTGGCTGACGGCAATCTGGTTCGGCTTCAAAGCCCGGATCGTCTATCGGTTGAGCGCGTGGCTCGGGCCGATCAGCATTGTGACGACTTTTCTGATCCAAGTCATGATTTGGAGGGCGCTGCTTGGCGGCGGCGCGCGCTTCGGCACAACCTTTGAGGAAATGCTGACCTTCGCCGTGATCACACAGTTCATGAGCGGCCTTGTCGAATCGTTTTCCGGAAACACTCTTTCCCGCCTGATCCGGACCGGCGACATCGTGATCTATCTTGTGCGCCCGATCCGCCTAAAGCAGCACCTCTTTCTCGGCGACCTCGGCAAGAATCTATTTACCGCCTTCTGTCTGAACGGTCCGGTTTTTGTCATTTTGCTCGCGGTGTGGGGCGGCGTATTCCCGCAAGACCCGCGCATCGTGGCAATGTCCGCGCTCATGCTGGCGCTGGGCGTCGTCATGCTCTTTCACTATCGTTATCTGCTTGGCCTCGTCAGTTTTTGGCTGATCCAGAATCCGTTTACAAGCTGGCACTTTCAAAACGCGGAGACGATCCTCTCGGGCAACGTACTGCCGCTCTGGCTCTGCCCCGCGTGGCTCTCCACGCTCACGCTGTTTTTGCCGTTCCGCTATTTCACCTACGAGCCGATCGCGCTCTTTATCGGCAAAACCCGGTTGGAGGACGCGGGGCGCGTCCTGCTGATTCAGCTGCTCTGGGCCGCGGCACTGGTCCTGTTGGAGCGTGTCGTGTCAAAGCGGGCAATCAACAAGCTCGTCGTCCAAGGCGGATAGTGAGTAATTCGGAATTAGGAATGCGGAATTAGGAGTTCGGAGCTAAGAATGTGGAGTAATAATGAAAAAATACTGGGACGTCCTAAAAATATTCATCAAAAATGAAACGCTCTCAAAATTCCAATACCGGGGCGCGCTGTGGGCGGACTTGGTCTTCTATGTGTTTGGCTACGGTACGCAATTCCTGCTGATCTTCCTGTTGGTCGGAAAGTTCGGCGACTTGGGCGGCTGGGGCAAATATGAGGTGATGCTGCTCTATTCCATGTCGATCCTCGCCTACACGCTGGCCTGCACTTTCTTCCGGGGCCCGACCTTTTCGACTCAGGAGCGGATCCGGGCGGGCGACTTCGACCAGACGCTGACAAAGCCGATGCATCCGCTGCTCTATGAAATCATCTCATCGTTTTCGGCGTATTACACCGTGCATGTCGCCCTGAGCGTCATCATGGTCGCCTTTTCCCTGTCGATGCTGGCCGTGCGCATGACGCCACTCAAAATCCTGATGTT
>JAITSR010000249.1 GCA_031287655.1 Clostridiales bacterium | reverse complement strand
GACGAAAACCGGCGGGACCGCCAAAAAAAGGCTTTGCCGTCCCGCCCGTATCTGCGCTCGCGTGGACGCCTCCGTCCTCCCGCCCGCCCATGCCTGCGCCCGCGCCAGCGAAAAGCCCTAGCAGCGTCCCGATCACAAGGCTGATCCCGGCGGAGAGAAAGCCGGTCGCAAAAGCGGTTCTGCCCGCGTACATCACACGCGAAAGAATGTCCCGGCCGAGGTTGTCCGCGCCAAACCAGTGAGCCGCGCCCGGCGGCTGAGCCAGCGCATTCCGGTCGATCCGGTTCGGAGGGTACGGCGTATAAAAAAGCCCAGTAACCACGAGCGCGAGCAGCGCGGCGACCAGAACGAGACCGACGGCAAAGCAGGGGTTCCGCAGCGCGCGGGCAAAAAAGGCGGCAAACCGTTTCATACCGCGCCCCCCTCCCTTTCATTTCCGATCCGCGGGTCGATCACGCGGTACAACAGGTCGATCAAAAAGAACACAAACACGACGACGACGGAAATATAGAGCGAAATGCCCTGCACGAGCGGCAGATCGCGGTTCTTGATCCCGCCGTGCAATAGGTTCCCTATGCCGGGGATCGAAAACGCCGCCTCGACGACGATCACGCCGGACAGTACGCCGGTCAGCAAAATGCCAAACATCGTCAGCACGGGGACCAACGCGTTGCGCAGCACATGCCCGTATAGGATTCGGCGGCGTGTGAGCCCCTTGCCCCGCGCGGTCCGCACATAGTCCATACCGAGCTGCTCGAGCACCGAAGCGCGCGTATATCGGGCAAGCGAAGCAATCGCGGCGGCGGCGATCGCGAGCGCGGGCAAAAAAAAGCCTTTGATGCACGCGGCGGGGTCCTCGCTCCAAGGCACATAGCCGATTACGTTAAACCAGCCGAGTTTTAGCGAAAACAGCAGAATCAGGAGGATCGCGAGGAAAAAAGAGGGGATCGAAGCGCCGATCTGCGTGACGATATTGAACAGCGCGCCGCGTCGCTTCCCGGAAAACCGGGCCGCCGCGATGCCGAGCGGAACGCCGGCGAACACGACGATCAGCAGCGACATGCCCGAAAGCGTGAGCGTGCTCGGCAGGCGTTCAAGAATCATCGCGCCGACGGGACGGTTGAACCGGATCGACGTGCCCAAGTCGCCGCGCAGCACACCCGCCGCCCACTCGGCGTAACGCGCGGGCGCCGGGCGGTCGAGGTGGTACTGCGCCCGGAGCGCCGCCTCGAGCGCGGGATCGGCGGAGTCCCCCAAAAGGGCCAGCACCGGGTCCCCCGGAATGATCTGAAACAGCCAAAACACGGCGAGCGAAACGAGAAAGACCGTCACGAGCGCCTGCGCGATCCGATTGAGTAAAAACCGAACAAAGGCCATATTGTTGCTGAAAACAGCCTCACCCGCCCTATTGATTTGAATTTTCGCCATAGGTGATCAATCTCAAATCAATATACGGGATCGGATAGGTCGTGTAGCCCTCGATATTCCTGTCCATCAGCACATTGTTGCCCGGGTCCATCAGGAACACATGCGCCGCGTCCTCCGCGAGCACACGCTGCGCGTCCTTGTAGATCCGCGCGCGCTTGTCCGAATCGCCGGTCGCCGAGGCCTCCCGGAGCAGCTGGTCAAACTGGACGTTCGCGTAATTGCCAAAATTGCGGTAGTAGTCCGACGTCTGCCGCGAGAGGATGTCGCCGGGGTCGGCTTTGCCGGTCAGGCCGATGATCGTCGACTCGTGATCGCGCTGTTCATAGACCTCGCCGAGCCAGCTGTTCCACTCGATCGTCTCAATGTCCATGATCACGCCGACCTGCTCGAGCTGCTGCTGGATCATCTGCGCCGTATCAATGTGGAACTGGTACTCGACCGGCACTCTGACCGTAAAGCGGAGCGGGCTCCCCGCCCCGTACCCGGCCTCGGCGAGCAGCGCCAGCGCCTTTTCCGTGTCGAAGGGGTAATAGTCAAGGAGGTCCTGATTATAATAGAAGGACATGACCGGACTCAGGTTCGTGTCAATCTGCGGCGAGCCGGGCGAGAGCACCTCGATGATTTCCTTTTTGTCGATCGCGTGGTTCAGTGCGCGGCGCACACGAATGTCCGAAAACGGCGTGAACGCGTGGTTGAGGGCGAGCAGCTGCACCATGTTCTGCGGCTGCTTGACGAGCTTTAGCCGGGACTCGTCATACGCGAGCGTCGTCGCCGCAAGGTTCATGATCTGGATTTCGCCGTTTTGCAGCGCGAGCTGCCCCGCGTTCGCGTTTGTAAAAATCTTGAACTCGACCTCGGAGAACTGCGGCTTTTGCCCATAATAGCCCTCAAACCGGGACAGGACAATCCCAATACCCGGCGAGTAGGAGACGAACGCGTAAGGACCCGTCCCGACCGGGTTCTCCGCCTGCGAAGGGCCGCTGTCCTCCGGGATAATCGGATACATACACAGCGAGATAAACGCGGCGCTCGGCTCTTTTAACGTAAAGAGGACCGTGCGTTCGTCCGGAGCGGAGACCTCGCCGACGAGCCGCTCAATCTCACTGTTGATCGGGGACGTCTGATCGGCCGTTTTTCCGAGATAGCGAAGGTATGTATAAACGACGTCCGCGGACGTCAGCGCCTTGCCGTTGTGGAACGTCACGCCGGGCCGCAGACGGAAGGCGTATGTCAAAAGGTCCGCGCCGGTCTCGTAGCTTTCCGCGAGCTCCGGGATGATCTCCCCGGCGGGCGTGATGTTGATCAGCCCGTGGAACAGGTTGAACATCACCTCCTGCGTGCCTGCCGCGACCGAAATATTCGGGTCGAGCGAGTCAAAATCCTGCGCGATCCCGATCGTGAGTTTTTCTAAAGACGGAACCCCGGCGGACGGCGATTGGCCGGTTTGCGGAGAGACCTCGGACGCCGTCGCCGTCGCCTGTGCCGCCGCTTCCGTTAAACCCTCCCGAACCGTCGCCGCTTCCGATAAACCCGCCTGTGTCGCCGCCGCCGTTGTTTGCTCCGCCTGCGCGGCGGACGTGACCGCCGACGTTTGCGCGGCGGCGGGATCTAAAGCCCCGCACGCGGAAACGACCCGCGCAAGTAAAACCACAGGCAGGACGAGCAGGGCCCGCGGCATAGGCAAACACCGCGGGACAAACTCCGCCCGAGCCGCAGGCTTGGCCTGCGGCTCGGGATACCGACCTTTTTGACACTTCAAAAAAACCACTCCCCTATTCCCTTGCGTGTTTATTTGCGTGCGCGTGGACCGGCGCCGCGTTCGCGCGCTACTCCTGCGCCCGCGCGTTGAGCGGGACATAGGCGCGATGCTCCGCAACGCTTTTGTACGCGGGACGCACAATCTTGCCCGTATTCACAAGTTCCTCGATCCGATGGGCGCTCCAGCCCGCGATCCGCGAAATCGCAAAGATCGGTGTGTACAGCTCCATCGGCAAGTTTAACATATCATACACGAAGCCGGAGTAGAAATCAATATTCGGCGAGACGCCCTTATACATCCTGCGCTCCGCGGCGATGATCTCGGGCGCGAGCCGCGCAACGAGCGCGTACAGCCGGTATTCGGCCTCCCTGCCCTTGTCCGCGCTCAGCTGGCGCACAAAATTCTCAAAAATCAGCGCGCGCGGGTCGGAGAGTGAATAGACCGCGTGTCCGATCCCGTAGATCAGCCCCGCGCGGTCAAAGGCCTCCTTGTGCAGGAGCTTTTTGAGGTAGTCCGCGACCAGATCTTCGTTCTGCCAGTCCGGGACGCAGCGCTTCAGGTCCTCCATCATCTGCACGACGCGGATATTCGCGCCGCCGTGCCGCGGGCCCTTCAGGCTCCCGAGCGCCGCCGCGACCGCGCTGTAGGTGTCGGTACCGGACGAGGACACGACATGGATCGTGAACGACGAGTTGTTACCGCCGCCATGCTCGGCGTGCAGCACGAGCGCGAGGTCCAAAATGCGCGCCTCGAGCGCGGTGTACTGCTTGTCCGGCCGCGAAAGGAGCAGGATGTTCTCCGCGATCGAAAGACCCGGCTCGGGCTGGTGGATGATCAGGCTCTCGCCCTTTTCATAGTGGTTGAACGTTCGATAGCCGTAGACCGCGAGCATCGGGAACTGCGCGATCAGCTTTATACACTGCCGCAGGACGTTCGGGATAGAGATGTCGTCCGGGTTGTCGTCGTAGTAATACAGCATCAGCACGCTTCGGGCGAGCGTGTTCATCATGTCGGAGCTCGGGGCCTTCATGATGATGTCGCGGACGAACTTGGGCGGCAGGGAGCAAAAGTCGTGCAGCAGCCGCGTGAAGCCATCGAGTTCGTCCTTGGATGGCAACTCTCCGAACAGCAGCAAATACACGGTCTCCTCAAAGCCGAAGCGCTCCTCGTTTAAAAATCCCGCGACGATTTCTTCGACGTTGATGCCCTGATAGTAGAGTTTGCCGTGCATCGGCTTTTCAACGCCGTCTATGACCTGTTTTGCCGCGACCTGAGAGATGTTCGAGAGGCCCGCGAGAACGCCGTTGCCGTTCAAATCGCGGAGTCCGCGATTAACCTTGTACTCCGTATAGAGATCCGGTGAGATCGTGCGCGCGGAGCAAAGCGCCGCAAGCCGTTCGATCTCGGCCCCGTTGACCGGGTTGTCGCCGGGGTTGTCGTAAGATGTATCTGATATTGACATAGTAACCTCCAAATCGCAGCCGCGCACCCGGAGATGTCTCTCACCTCTGTCTTAGCGCGGCTTACAGGATTACTATATCATAAATCGGCCCGCATTGCGAGTACCAGTCGCTCGCAGTCCGCGCGCTCCCCGCTAGGGAACCCTATGGTTCCCTTCGGCGGCTGCTTCGCAGCCTGAGCACCCTCCTTACTGCGGACAAAGGGCTACGCCCCTTGTCAATCCCCGGTAAGTGTAACTTGCCAACGATAATTTTACACTTAGCGCTCGCAGAATCCGTAGGCAATCACAAATCTCAACGGATATTGGCATACTATAAATATAACAGCTGTCGGGACACAGATCTACATGATTCGCCCACACCCTG
>JAITSR010000335.1 GCA_031287655.1 Clostridiales bacterium | reverse complement strand
CAAGAGCGCGAACGAAATCTGGTTCAAAGCCGACAACGCCTTGCTGCTGCCGCTGCTCAGCCTCACTGAGGATGAAAGCGTCGAATATGCGAATATTATGAACGAGGTCACAACGCTGTTTGACGAAACCTTCTTCAAGATCGTCATGGGCGTCGAATCAGCCGACAACTATAGCCGCTTCATCGAAACGGCAAACCAGATGGGCATCGACCGCGCAATCGCGTTCCAGCAGGCGGCATATGACCGCTACCTCGCCAGATAAACATTTTCATGATAAACTGGCCGCATAAGAGCATGGGAACGATCGGCGGACGAGGCGCAGATGGGGAGGGAAATCTGTCATGAAGGAAATCATCGCATTGCACGAGCACTGGTGGATTCGGGATTTTGACAACCCCGCGGAGGTTGGCGACGCCGCGATAGCGGAGATTATTGCGCAAGCGCCCTCGGAAGCGGCGGGATGGATGAGCGTGGAGATTCCGAATGTCGTTCAGGAAATCCTGTTTGCAAATGGGCGGCTTTCCAAAGACGTTCTCGAAAACGGCGTCGCGGACGACTGCAAATGGGTGTCGGACAGGGACTGGGTCTATCGTCGGAGTTTTGACCGTCCGGCCGATCCCGGCGCTTTTTATCTCGAGTTTCTGGGGCTCGATACCGTCGCCGACATTTTTCTGAACGGTGTACGCCTTGCGCGGCACACGTCGATGTTCCTTCCGTGCCGGATCAATGTCACGCAGTTCCTGCGCGAGTCGGGGAACGAACTTATGCTCTACTTCCACCGACCGAGCAAGATCGTGGACGAGAATAAAAAAAACCTGCCCGAGCGGTATGTGGGCAAAATCGGCGCGGGAGCCCTTCTGCGTAAGCCGCACGGTGATTTCGGATCCCACGGCGGGGTCGTCCCCTATTTTACGCCAATCGGCGTATTCGACGGAATCCGGCTCGTTCGGGCCGACCGATGCGAACTCACGCATGTCGATGTCGACATCCGTCTGAACGAAGACCTGTCCGAGGCTGAGCTGCGCGTCACGTTGGAATGTTCGGGCGATACGGAAAACGTGTCGCCCGAGTATCGGCTCACAGGCCCGCAAGGCGAATGTGTGTCGGAAGGCGCGCCGACACCGCTTAACGCAGCCTTTCCCTGCGCGGCTTTGGCCGATGCGCCGGGCGGCGGCAAGCGTAACCTCCGCTTTTCGATCGCGGTAAAGGATCCCGTTCTGTGGTGGCCGAAGCACTACGGCGATCAGCCGCGGTACAAGCTCTCGATCACTTTAAGGCATGCGGGCGGCGCAGGCGCGGGCGAAGCGCTCGACACCACAGAAAAAACAATCGGAATCAGAAAGATTGAAAACGTCGGCGACATGAAGTTCCGCGTAAACGGTTTAGTCGTAAGGCTGTGGGGCTCGTGCATCACCCCGATGTGGGGCGTCTCGCACCGCTGGCAGGAGGATCGGGGGTATAAAGTCCTCGATTACGCGGAAAAAGCCCATATGAACGCGCTCCGCCTATGGGGGCCGAGCCAGCCTTACAACGACGCGTTTTACGATCGCTGCGACGAACTCGGTATCCTAATCTGGCAGGAATTCCACACATGGGGCACGCACATGCCGGACACGCCTGAATACACCGGCAGCGTGCTCGCGGAGGCCGAGGCGATGATCCGGCGGCTCAAGCACCACCCCTGTATCTTTATGTGGTGCGGCGGCAATGAGCAGATCTATATGGCGGATTTATTTGACAGCCGCGCAAAAACACGCATCGGCCACGATTTGATCCGCTATACGCTCAAGGATTTGGCCGCGCGGCTCGACCCCGGTCGCTATTACCATGTGAGCAGCCCGAGTATGGGGCTATACGCAAACGAGGCGGTTTACGGCGACAATCACGGGTCGCGCGCATCGCTCTCCTTTTTGCCCGGCGAATGGCACGCTCATTTTTTCTCCGAGGACATCCGCACCTGCATCCCGGAGCTAAAGAGCCTCCGCCGCTTTATCCCGCCGGAGGATTTATGGCCGGAAGGGTATTCGGACGCGCAGCCTTACGGAACCACAAAACCGCTGCCGGAGGCATGGATGGCGCGCACGATCAACCATATGGAAGAAAAAGCCGGGCCATACGAGCTCTTTTACGACGCGACCGACCCGCGTTCGCTGGTGTATAAAATCAACGCCGCGGCAGTCTATGACAACCGCCTCACGGTCAACCGCCTGCGCCAAAGCAAGCCCTTCTATAACAGCATGGCCGGACGCGCCTGCAACGGCTATCTCGCGTGGAAGCTCGAAACCGCTTGGCCGCAAATCTACTGCGCGCTGATCGACTATTACCTCGAGCCCGGTCAGACCTATTACGGCCTGCGGCGCGCCTATGCCCCGATCCATGTCTCGGTCGATTTGGAGGATCATGTCTATATCTGGGGTACAAACGACACGGCGCAGGATTTTTCAGGGGACCTCGCAATTGAAATTTTTGACTTGGAGACCGAGGAGATGACCCACAAAAGGTCGTTTGCGGTCGGCATCCCCGCCGGCGACTCGCTGATCTTGAAAAATCTGGACGAGTTCGGGCAATTCAAGCGGACCTCCGTGATCCGCGCCGCGCTGCAAAGCCCGGGCGGCGCGCCTGTGGACGAGGATTTTCAATACGTCAAACCCGAGCGCAAGCTCACGTTCCCACCGGCCAAGCTGACACTCGCCCAGGCGGGCGAGCGCGTGATCCGGATCTCCACAGACCGTTTTGCGCGGTGCGTCGAGCTCACGGGCGACGCCGCGGGCGACGCGTTCGGTTGGCACTTTGAGGACAATTACTTTGACCTGATGCCTGGGCAGACGCGCGAAATCCGGCTGTTGGGGCGGCATGGCGCCGGCGTTGTGCGCGGGCGGGCCTTCTACTCGCCGTTTACCGCGGAACTGGCTCTATGAGGTGGTGAAAATGAAGAAAATACCGATGCAATACCCCTATGGGGCGGTCTATTTCCGTAAATCAAACCCGCCAAAAGCGGATTGGGAGCGGGACTACGCTCAGGCTGCGGCGGACGGCAACAATATTTTCCGTCACTGGTTCATGTGGGGCAGCATTGAAACGGCCCCCGGCATGTTTGATTGGGCCGATTACGACAGACAGATGGAACTCGCGCAAAAAAACGGGCTCAAAGTGATCATCGCCGAAATTTCAACCTCGGTCCCGGAATGGCTTCACCACGGGCATCCGGAGTTGCTGCATGTAAACCGCGATGGCAGCCGCCCCGGCAGCCACTTTGGCGTGAGCAGCGCGACGGGCGGTTTCTGCGGCGGGCTGTGCTTGGACAACGCGGAAGGCCGAAAGCTCACGGAGCGTTTTTTGCGCGCGCTGGCTTCGCGCTACCGCGGCCACCCCGCGCTGCTCGGGTACGACATTTGGAACGAGTGCAGCGTTTCCCCCGCTTTCTGCCATTGCGAGTGTACGGCGGCAAAATTCCGGCAGTGGCTGGCGGCGAAATACGGCTCACTGGGCGGCGTTTCGGAGGCTTGGCATCGATACAGCTTTACGGATTGGGCGCAGGTCAAAATTCCCGATTCGCTGTATCTTGCCCCCGAGTGCTTCGATTGGCTGGAATTTAAGAAAGAAAACGCATATGAGCAATTCAGGTGGCGCATCGCCACGCTGAGGGAGGAGGATCCCGAAAGCCTCATGTGTGCGCACGGGATGGCGCTGAGCCTTGAGAACATGGCCAACGGCGCTTCCGACGAATGGCTCTCCGCCGCGCCGGTGGACGTCTATGGGCTCACGTTTGTACAGAGCCGCAAAGGCGCGGCCGCGTGGAAGCAGTTCCTCGCGGTCGACCTCACGCGCTCCGGCGCAAAGGAGACGCCCTTTTGGCACGCGGAGGCGCAGGGCGGACCGCTCTGGCTCCAGCCGCAGCTCCCCGGGCGTCCCAGAGACGACGGACGGATCACGCGGGCGGAGGATTTGCGATTCTGGAACATGACGTCCCTCGCATGCGGCGCCAGAGGGACCCTCTACCCCCGTTGGCGTCCCCTGCTCGACGGAGCTTTGTTCGGCGCGTTTGGGCCATATGGGATGGACGGGAGACCGACGCCCTGTTCCGAAATGGGGAGCAGGCTTGCGAAATGGGGGAATGCCCCCGCGCAAAGGCCGCTGATGGAAGCGGCTCCGATTGCGGGCGAACTCGGGCTCGTCGTCGTTCCGGAATCGCAGACCGCGAGTCTCCTGCTCTCACAAAACGGCGCGGCGGACAACTATCGCCACATGATGTCCGGCGCTTACCGCTGCTTCTTTGATATCAATATCCAGGCCGACTTTGTCCACATAGACGACATCGACGGCGGCATCGGCGGCGCGGCCGCATACCGATTCCTCTATGTGCCGTATCCGCTCATGCTAAAAGCGTCTAACGCGAATAGGCTCTTGCGATGGGTCGGCGCGGGCGGAAACCTTGTTTGCGAAGGCTGCCCCGGCTATTTTTCGGACCTCGGCCACGCGGGTGCGGTTCAGCCTAATCTTGGGCTTGACGCGCTGTTTGGGGTCAGGCAGGAGACCGTCGAGTTTACGCCCGACCTGCTCGGCGACTTTTCGTTCGCGTTGCACGGGGACCGGATTTTCGGCGCGGAGTACCTTCAGACATACGCGCCGGACGGCGCTGCGCCCATCGCCCGGCTGGACGACGGGCGAATTTTCGCCACACGGAACACATACGGAAAAGGAACCGCGATTCTCATCGGGACCTGCGTTTCAAAAGGGTATTCCGACCATCCGGCGAGCCGGTCCGGGGCAGCCCTCGAGGAGATCTTCGGCGGGATGGGTTTTTTGCGGCGGGTGGTCTCGGACAATAACGAGGTGGTTGTTCGGATTCAAGCGCCGCGGGCTGGGACTTGCGGAAAATCCGACGGCGCGGGCGGACGGGAGCGGTTTTTCCTGTGGCTGATGAATCCCACGCGCCGCCCGCAAAACATCCGCTTCGAACTCCGGCTTGATGGTTTTAAGGAGTTTTGCGATCTCGAAACGCATTGGGAGGGCGGCACGGTTGAACACGCGGGGGCAAACAGGTTTTCCGCGCGAGTCGACCCGCAGGACTGCATCGTATTCAGCGTATTGGGAGAACCGGCCCGCGCCTGAACGCCGCGTCAATTCCCCGTACTGACATAATGCCGGACGCCGACGCGCCACAACAGCAGGCAGGGCAGCAAAAACACGAAGCCGAGCAGCGGCGTCAGCGCGTACAGCGCGTCGTCAACGCGCCCGATAACGTACATCAGCGGCAGATAATTGAAGCAGCCGAACGGAATGATGAACGTGAAGAACCTCCTGATCGATTTGCTGTAAATCGTCAGCGGATAAGCTGCGAGTTCCTTCCCTCCGTCCGTGAAAATATTGACGACCTCCAAACCCTCGACCGTCCAGAAGCACACAGTCGCGCCGAGGATGAAAACTCCCGAAAAGATGAGAAAGCCGCTTGCAATCATCAGGCATACCGTCACAACCTGCAAAACCGACCAGACCTGATTTAAGTTGTTTACGGCGATTCCGAGAACGGCGAACGCCCACACGAGTTTTATAAGGCGCGGAAACTCAAAATTCGAGCCGAGAATTTGCAAAACGGTATTGCGCGGGCGGAGCAGCACGCGGTCAAACGTCCCTTGCCGAATGGAACCTTGGAACACGTCAAAGCCGCGCGCAAAGCACTCCGTCAGCGACCACGCCGCGATCACAATGCCGTAGCACAGCGCGACCTCCCCGAACGTCCAGTCGTCGAGGCGTCCGAAACGCTCAAACAGCAGATAGATTCCCGCAAACGAAAAAAATACGTTCGCGAACTGCCCGATTGTCGTCAAGAGCAAGTTCAGACGATACTGGAGCATCGTCCTGATCACCATCCGCAAATATTTAAAATAAATCATCGTCAGCCCCCCTGTATCACGACGCGGCGCATAACGCGCCCGAACGCCCAACGTCCGAATAGGATCAGCGCGGCGACCCACGCGATCTGCACTCCGATTTGCGCCAGCGCGTCCGCTCCGCTTATGTGTCCGCTGTACAGGCGAAACGGCAAGTCCTGAACGTATCGGAAGGGAAAGCAATACACAATCCTCTGCGCCCATACCGGCATGAGCGGAATCGGAATAATCGCGCCCATCATAAAGTCCGCCGAGACTCCGACAAGCAACCGCGACCCCATGGAGGAAAGCGTGACAAATGTGAGAATGTATACCAGCATTGACAGCGCGATTACGAGTGTCAGCGACAGCGTCATCGCGATCAAAAACAGGCCGAACGCCGCAAAATTCGGAGGGAGTGTCATTCTGTACGCCCGCGGCAAAAAAAGCGACACGATCAACACCGGCGAAAATTTTAACGCCGCGCTCGACAAACGCACCGCGGCGAGCCTCATGCACCAAAACGTGTACAAATCATACGGGCGGCAAAGCTCATAGGCGGCGTTGCCATCGGTGATACCCGACAGCAAATCGCCGTCCTGCCACCACAGCATGATCAGCGCGAGAAAAGCCTGTTGAAGCCATTCATACGCGACGAGCTGCGGCCATTCCATCGGCGGCGCCGTTCCGCTGGAACGGTAAAACGCCTGAAAAATCATCAGATGCATAAACCCAAAGGCAAATTGCGTCGCGATACCCGCCCACGCGGCGGCGCGATATTGCAAGCCCGCAATAAACCTCATTCGGAATATTGATGTGTAGGTTATCATAATTCATATTCCCTGTAGAGTTCCGCTATGACTTCTTCCAACGCGCTGTGATCGGAGCGGTTTTTAATCTCCGAAAACGCGCCGTCATAGAGGATTTTCCCCTTGCCAATCAGCACGACGCGATCCGTCAGCGCGTCAATATCGTTCATATCGTGAGTGGTTAAAATGACCGTCAGCTTCGTTTCGGCGTTGATGTCCTTGATAAACCGGCGTACCGCGAGTTTTGACGGCGCGTCAAGCCCGATCGTCGGCTCGTCGAGGAACAGCACTTTCGGCGAGTGCAGCAGTGACGCGGCAATCTCCGCCCTCATCCGCTGCCCGAGCGAGAGTTGGCGCAGCGGCGTGTTTATGAAGTCCTGCAAGCCGATGGTCTCGGTCAGCAAATCGAGATTGCGCCTGTATTCAGATTGCGGCACCTTATAAATGTCGCGGAGCAAATCAAAGCTGTCGGAAACAGGCACGTCCCACCACAATTGCGTTCGCTGCCCGAACACGACGCCGATATGACGGACGTACTCCCGCCGTTGTTTCCAAGGCGTGTAGCCCATAATCCCGCACGTCCCGCTGTCGGGAACGAGGATGCCGCTCATCACCTTGATTGAGGTTGACTTCCCCGCGCCATTCGGACCGATATAGCCGACGATTTCGCCCTCGTCCACATGAAAGCTCACGCCGTCGAGCGCGTGAACGCGGCGGTACTCGCGGTGAAACAGAGATTTTAGCGCGGCGGCAGTCCCCTTTTCGCGCTTTGCCACTTTGAACGTCTTATGGATATTCGCAAGTGTAATCATAGCAGCCAAGGCCCCCCTCCCGGCCCGGTTCAAGAAAAGATCAGTGCCGTCCGCGGCCGGGAACTGCTTGCGGTCAGGAGCTGCCCTTTTTGAGGATCGCGTTGAACGTTTGCAGGATCAGCTTGATGTCGAGCAGCAGCGAATAGTTTTTGATATAGAGGACGTCGTATTTGAGCTTGTATTCGGGCGAGGTGTCATAGTTGCCAAAGACTTGCGCGTAGCCCGTCAGCCCGGCCTTTACGTTGTTGCGGATGTCGTAGCCCTCGATGTCCCGGCTGTAGCGCTCGACAAAAAAGGGGCGCTCCGAGCGCGGGCCGACAAGGCTCATGTCGCCCTTCAGCACATTGAGCAGCTGCGGGAGCTCGTCTATGCGGTAGCGCCGCAAAAAACGCCCTGCCCCGGTCACGCGCGCGTCCTGCGCGGACGAGAGCGTCGGCCCGGTCGCGGCCTCGGCGCCCTCATACATCGTGCGGAACTTGTAGATCCGATAGACGCGCCCGCCCGCCGTCACCCGGTCCTGACTGTAAAAGACTTTGCCGGGCGACGACAACTTGACCGCGAGCGCGGCGGCGAGCAGGAACGGCAGGAGCAGCGGCAGCGCGACGAGCGAGACAAGCAGGTCGAAGACGCGCTTGAACAGGCGCTGCTCAAACGACAGGCTGAGCCTGTCCAGCATCAGCAGCGGCATGTCGTCCAAGTGGACGATGCGCGTATTTAAGAGCGCGATTTCAAACACCTCCGGCACGAGGTAGACGACCTTGCGCAGATTCATGCACAGGAGCAGAATTTCCATTTTCAAATCCTCGGAGAGCTCCGCGCACAGAATCACCTCGTCGACCCTGCGGTTGCGCAGACAGCGCATGAAGCCCGCCTTCGCCTCCGGCGGGAACACATATTCGACGTTCATCTTCCGGCGGATTTCCGTGCGCGAGAGCTTTTCCATGACCGCCGCCGCGGCCTTTTGCCCGCCGATCAGCATCGCGTAGGTTGCGGCGGCGCAGTGGTCGCGCAGCGCGAGCATCAGCCAATTCCACAGCGTGAGCAGGGCGGCCTGAAACAGCGGCGCGTACAGCAGGACGGAGCGCGGGAACGAAAAGCCCTGCAAGAAGTAGGTGATCGACGTCGTCGTCAGCGCCTGCATGAACACGAGCTTTAAGATTGACGCGAACACCGAGCGGCGCGATTTGCGGTAAAATTTTGACAGCCCGAACACGTCGACGTACAGGAGGAAGGCGAGCGCCACGAGAGGGAGCGCCTGCACAAAAGGCGTCAGGTTAAATTCCGGCGGCTCGCCCGCGAAACGGACGTAAAAGGCGATCAGATAGGACAGGATCACGAGCAGGAGGTCCACAACGATCACGAGCAGCTTGATCATGTTGTCGCGGCCCGAGACGGTTTTATTCACAAAAGAGGCGATTTTGGAGGTCATGAAACGGATCCGCAGTATTCGCAGACAGCTGTCGCGCCGATTTTTTTGACGTTTGTCGCGCCGCAGCCGGGGCATCTGACCGCCTCGACGACGGGTCTTACGCCGCCGCCCCCGACTCCGGATTCGGCCCCGGCCCCGCCGATCAACAACTCGTTGCGCTGCATGTCAATCACCGCGTCCGCAAAGAATTTTTGATCGATCATTTTTTGCAAATCGGCGCGCACAAAATCGACCGGTCGCTGCGTCGATTGCGCGAAGTCCGTGAGCGCGGTCATGTGGCTGATCGAAAGCAGATTGACATATGTCCGAAAACGCCTTATTTGCAGTTTGATCGCCCTGCCCTTGAGTGTCATCGGCGCCGCGGCGATCAGACAGATCAACCCTATGACGGCCGATGCGGTAACACCGTAAGAATCGCCCCGCGCAATCGAATACACGAGTAAGACGACCATCAGCAAAAAAGCAAACGCAAACAGGCCCCCGAAAGCGCTCAAAACTTTTCCGAATATCAAATTGGCGACGACCGCCGCCTTCGGCTTTTTTTTCTTCATCGCATCATACCCCCGCCGCAACACTGTAAGGCCATGGATTGGCGTTACGGGGCGGAACTCGTTGGAACGAGAAAACGGAAACAACATTGCTCCGCAAAGTCTGACCTGTTACCGCGCCTTCGCATCCGCGTCTGTGTTCGCGTTCGCATCTCTCATGGCAATTCCGCATCGCGACGAGTTATTTTATCGTAATGGGTCCGGAAAGTCAATGCTGACAAGCTAATATTTTACAATATTTAACAACTGTTGTTAATTGAAATTCCCCTCTGATTGGGATATGATGATCTTATGGAAGGCAGCAGGGCCGCGGGGAAAACCTGTATGACGAACCGTTTCGGACAAATAAAAAGCGACGCCGATTTTGACGTACACGCGAACGGCGGCGGGCGCGAGGGCGCGGACGATCGCGCACGCCGCGACCGCGTGATTCTGCACGTCGATATGAACGCGTTCTTCGCGTCGGTCGAGGCACTCTTTCACCCGGAGGTCGCGGGCAAACCGATGGCCGTTTGCGGGGATCCGGCGAGCCGCCGCGG
>JAITSR010000256.1 GCA_031287655.1 Clostridiales bacterium | reverse complement strand
ATTTTTGCGCCGCAGGAGCCGCAGAACTTGATCCCCCGCTCGTTTCGCGCCCCGCATTGGCCGCAGAATACCGGCTTGTCCTCCGGCGTCTGAAAAGCCGGTTGGGCGGGCGGCGTCTCATACTGCGCGGCGGCCCCCTGTGCGTAGCCGGAAGCCCCGGCGTAGGCGGGCAGAGGCTGTTGCTGTGGCGCGGGTTCCTCTTGCCGCCCCTTGTTAAACAATTCCTTGAACTTGGCGGACAGGCCCGACAGCTTAGCGTACAGGTCAAAAGAAATCGTCGTGTCCGGCGCGACGTCCATGTAAGCGGCCATCGTCCGCGCGAGGATGAAGCTGTCCATAAAAGCGGACTTCACCGCGAGCGCGATCAGCAGCGCGAGCACAAACGCGACCCAGCCCGGCCACGCGAACACCCGGAACAGCAGCCCGAGGACAAGGAACAGCGCCAATGTGATTCCGGCAAGCCCCAGTATGACCATTACCATTGTCTTTGCGGCGCTCGCAAGCAGCAGTTTTACGTTCTGCGCGTAAATCACGACGCCGTCCGCCGCGCTCTTGAACGCGCCCTGCTCTTTTTTGTAAAACGTGTAGCCCAGACAGCACTCGTCGATGTAGCCCAGTGACAGCTCGACGAAGAACTGCGCGAGCCCCGCGACCTGATTCATGCCGGGGATGAAGTCGAGGGCGTCCGCTATTTTGCCGATGCCGCGCTGTATCTGCTTGACCGCGCCGGAAACCAGCTTATCCACGGCGAAGTAGACGTTGGCCGTGACAAAGCGTTCCGTGACCATCTGTTTGCCGTAGGCGATCTGATTGTCGGGGACGTACCCGGTCGTGAGCGCTTCCGCCATGACCGCGATATGCCCGGCTTTTACCAAATAGCCGATATAGTGCATGATGACAAACCGCACAAAACCGACCGCGCCGAGCCAGATCAGGAACATCATGGTGGTCACGCCTCCGCTGTTGAACAGCCAGCCCAGGCCCATGAGTATCCCGAACAGCACAGCCGAAATGAGGACCGTCACAAGGCCCAAGAACAGTTTCGCCCATACAAAGGGCATGGTTTTGGTATAAACCTCTCCCGCTTTCACGCTACAATCACTCTCCTTTGTTTTTATCCGTGTTTTTTCACTTTATTACCGTGGTTTCCTCTACCGGAATCCTGTCGATCGTGCCGTAGCAACGCACCGTAATCGGGCTGCCGTTGGTGTTGTAGAACGTCACTACCACGTTCCCGCCGTCGTATATCTTGATCGTATATGGTAAAGCGTTGCTCACGTCCTCCGAGTAGCGCTCCCGCATAACGCCCGCCAGCGGGATGACCGCCACGGCCTCCGCGTCCACATGGTCCCCCGCCGCGTTGATTTCACTGCCCGCCGTAGTCGTCCCCATCACGATGTTGTTCGCTTGAAAATAAGCGCTCAAATCCCCGTCGGTCATATGCACATCCCAATCCATGCCAAGGGCAAGAGGCGGCGCCGCTTTTTCAAAGTCGCGGTCCTCGCCGCGAATCTGGTCAAGCACCGGCCCCATGTACGCTTCCATGATGGCTTGATCCTCCGCGCTCATCTGTTCCTCGTCTTTTGGCAGAGTGTCGCGAAAATCCTGTTCCCGGCCATCCTCATACGCTTCCAGTTTGACCAAAAAACGGTCGTTGAGAAACCAGCCGTCGGCGTCGTAGTCCACCGTTCCGCCCGTGGCGGTCAGAAGCGCGGACAGGCCTGATAGGTCGGCGCTGTAATCGAAGCCAAACTCGCCCGAATACACGCCGTACATATCCGGCCCGACATGGGAGCAGGAGAGCCGGACGTTGTAAGTCGCCGTCGCCAACCCCATCACGTCGATCGTGGCGGTGTCGTCCACGGAGATCGTCCAGACATAGCCTTCCTCCGGGGCGTTTTGCCATTCGTCCTCAAGCCGGTCATAGTAGCCGCCGGGGCTATTCACGCTTGCGATGGGGCGGCGGTTCCCGCTTGGCGTTATGCCGCTCTCGCCGGAGGACGGACCGCTCGCCGCGATCTCGCTCCCGCCTGATTTCGCGCCGACAGCGACCGGGGCGGAACTCACGCCGCCGTTTAAAACCTCCTTTCCGTCCCCGTCTGATTTTGCCGCGTCCCCGCTTTCGCCCGACTTCGCCGCGTTCCCACTTCCGCCTGATGCCACTGCGGTCCCGGCCGCCGCCGTCGCGTTTTCGTTCCCCTCTGATTTCGCGCCGACGGCGGCGGGCGCGGAACTTACACTACCGCTTAAAATTTCCCTCGTCTTATTCTGCACCGCATCTTTCAGCCCGCAAGCGGACAGTAAGAGTGCAAGCGCCAACACCAGCGCGAGTGCGAGCGCGCTCTGTTTTTTTATCATTATGACCTCCTATTTGACGACCGTAATCCTGTCCGGCCCCATCAATATGTCGAAGAAATCGTCCAGCCCGTCAAAATCTGTAATCTGGCCGCCCGTGGCCTCGCTGACGTATTGCCGGATATATTCCCGCAACACCTCCCACACCCATTGGAACAGGAAGTACAGGGCCACGGCGAGGATCGCGCCGATGATCAGGAATACCAGCGTGGCGCGGGCGAAGCTGCGCCTGTTGCGGTTCTTTGCCGCGAACGCCATGATGATACAGGCAAGCCAGCCGACGACCGGGATCGCGAACAGAATCATCATGCAGATGAAACCGCCCGTGCCGATCGCCGCGTACTTACCCTTGGGCGGCGGCGCGTCGGGCGCGCGGACGCTGTATTGCGGCGGCAAAGGCTGGTACGCCGGGGCCGCCGGTCGTGACGGCTGCGTCGGGGCCGCCGTCTGTACGGGGGCCCCACATTCTGTGCAAAACTTTACGTCGTCGGGGACGTTCGCCCCGCACTCGGTACAAAGCGCCATAACACCAGCTCCTTTCATTGGTATTACAACTTCGTTCCGCAGCCGCCGCAGAACTTCGTGCCGGGCGGGTTGTCCTGCCCGCAGGCGGGGCATTTGCCGCTGGGCGGAGCCGCCGCCGCTTGCAGATTCTGCCCGCAATTGTTGCAGAAACGCACGGTCTGCGCGTTCTTCGCGCCGCATTTCGGGCAGATTTTCATATCCATTGACGCGCCGCAGTTGTTGCAGAATTTGCCGCTCCCGGCGGGCTTGCCGCATTGAGGGCAGATCGTGGTCTTGCTCTCGATCGCGCCCTGCCAAACCGTGGCGGTCTGCCCCGCCTCGTCGATGTTGCGCTTCATCGCGTCGGCTCTCGCCTTGGCCACGGCGATTTCCTGCCGCGGCGCGCAGGACACGCACAGCCCATCGTCCTCGTTGAAGCAGTGGTCGCAGACGTACTTGTTGCAGGATGGGCAGCGGTGAAAATGCTGCTGCGCCTCGTTCTGCGCCCTCATAAAGGCTTGCTCATGCTCCTTCTGCCATTCGGGGGATTTGCCCTCAAAGGTCTGGGTGAGGACATTGGTGGCGCGGTCAGCGCCGTAGCCCAAGCTGCTTGCCCGCCCTCCGACGAGGCTGCCGAGTATGGACGCGCCCTGACCTAAGCCGCGCAGAAGCCCCCTTCTCTTGTAGGTATCGCTCTCGATGAAGCTGGACTTGTAACCGTCCGAGCAGACGTCGCAGTAAAATGTGAATTGGAATCCCGCGTCGGTGCTGTTGTCCTGATAATTTCGTGTAAACGCCTGTAACATCTGATTGCCAACCTCCTTTTATGGATTTCACGGTTCCTTAATTTTCTTGCCGCAGGCGGTGCATTTTGTCAGGTCGAAGAACTGCGGCTCGCCGCAGCGCGGGTTCGCGCAGTGAATCATCAGGCTTGCGCCGCACCTCTCGCAGCGTTCGTCGACAAAGGTCGGCTGCTGACAGGCGGGGCAGACGACCGTGAGGGAACGCCCGCATCCGGAGCAGACGGTCTGTCGCTTTTCGATAGATTTCATGCACGACGGGCAGCGATACCCGAAGGGTGACCGGCTGCCGCAGACGGGGCAGAGATGGGCGTCCCGCCCGATAAACTCGCCGCAATGAAAACAGGGTTGTTTGTATGTGGCCATAAGCAGTTTCCTCCATTCCCCATTTCCTATTCCGAATTCCTAATTCCGAATTTCTAGTTTTCCATCTGCCTTGCTCCGCACTCGCCGCAGAACCGCGTCCCCGCCGCCAGTTCCGCGCCGCAGGACGTGCAGTGCTTGGGGACTGCCGCCGCCAGCGGGTTGCCGCACTCCTGACAGAACTTCACGCCCTCCGGGTTCTTGTGGCCGCAGTTGGGGCAGCGGCCTTTCGCGTCCTCGGCCGCTTTGGCCGCTTCCGCCGCCTCGCTTTCGGACTTTGCCGCGTTCAACGTCCCCTGTGCCGCCGCGATGTTCTGCCGGATCAGCTTCAACTTGCCGTCCTGCGGCCACGCGGAAGGGTCGCGCTCATACGCCGCCTTGCCGATTTCCAGCAGCAGCTCTGTTTCCTGCTTTTGTAAACCGGAAAGCTCCGACTGCGCCGAGAGCAGCTTGCCCTCCGGCGTGTCCTTTGGCACGACACTTTTGGCGATGCCGCCCAAGATGTCGCCGAGCCCGCTCAGTCCTCCGAATAAATCATTCGCCATGTGATGAATCCTCCTCATTTTAGAATGGTATACTTTACGCGCGCGCCGCACCCGGCGCAGGTTTCCGCGTTTTCTTTCAGCGGTCCGCCGCACTCCGTACAATAATGCGGCGCCATGTCAAACGGAGCACATTCCACGCACTTTGCCTCGTCAATGTTGTACACTGTGTCCCCGATCCATTTCCCGCATTGCCTGCACCGATTAAAATAGTCCCGCGACTCCCGTTTGGCGAGGGCGAGCGCCGCTTCTTCGCCAACCGCGCAGATGGGGTCGGTCGTATGCACCACCGCGCCGGACAAATCGCAAAAAAACGTGTATTTGTCGCCGTTCGGCGTCGTTTCCTTTATATACCGCGCGTCAAATTCAAACGCCGCGCTCATGACCAATTCTATTCACCCGCCTTCCGGCGCGCCGTTCCCCGGCTCTCTCCCCGGGTCCGGCCGCTCGCCCCGCGAACCGCCCGTCCGCGCGGCCGGGGCGTCACGCTGCCTTCCGGCGGTCAGCCCCTCTATGAAGATATGCAGCTTATCAAGGCGCTCGCCGTCCATACGCCTGACGGCGCGGATGATTTCCTCGCGCGTTTCCGCTTCGCTTTTCATCATAAAAATTTGCTCCCTCTCCGAAATTAGTCAGCGGTTAACGTGTTCACAATTGTCTTACCGCTCTACTTTGCGGCTTTGAGTCTCACAACTTAATGATTGACTTAGTTATAGATCAGTATTACAATGAAGCAAGAAGAACGCGCTCATTGTTCGCGCTCTGACCTGGCGGGACCGGACCGGTTTTTCGGTTTCGGCGCCCGGCTCTCATGAGCGCAGCCTCAGTATAGCGATTTTGGGGGCGGAGTCATACACCTCAAAACCGATTTTAGGGGTGTATTTTGAGGTGTAAGGGCGTTTTTTGGGTGTATTTTGGGGTGTAAAGCCGGATTTTTCCGGAATTTGTAAATTGACCGGAGTTTATCGGGGAGGTCATATTCATGCGGAGATTTGCACGCAAAGCGCTGACCGGGGTGATGGCGATACTGCTGTTTATACTCACCCTGCTGACAGGATGCGGGACGGGCGACGGGCTTGACCCCAAGAACCCGGTCGAGCTGACGATGTGGCACAACTACGGCGGCGTGATGAAAGACACGATGGTCACGCTCATCGACGAGTTTAACAACACAGTCGGCAGGGAGCGCGGCATCAAGGTCGTTGTAACCGCCATCGCCGCGTCAAAGGAGCAGAACGACAAGCTGACGCTCATCACGGAGGGCGTTCCGGGCGCGCCGGAAATGCCGGACATCGTGACGGCATACCCGTCTATGGCGCTCACGCTCAAGGACGCGGCGCTGATTGCGGAGCTGGACGCCTATTTCACCGAGGACGAGCTTGACGCGTACCTCCCCCGCTTCGTGGAGGAAGGCCGCTTGCCGGACGGAAAGCTCTATGTTTTCCCGATCGCCAAGTCCACCGAGGCGCTGTTCGTCAACAAGACCTTCTTTGAGCGGTTTTCGGCCGGAACGGGAGTCGAACTTGACAGCCTCGCGACATTTGAGGGGCTTGCCGCCGCGTCTGTGAAATATTATGAGTGGACGGACGCGCAAACGCCCGACGCGCCGGGCGACGGCAAGACCTTTTTTACCGCCGATTCGTGGTTCAACATCGCGCTGGTCGGGACGGCGCAGCTCGGCGGCACATTCGTGGGCGACGGCAGACTGAACACGGACGCCGCCGCGTATCGGCGGGTTTGGGACTTTTCCGTCCCGCCCGCGCTTTCGGGCGGGTACGCCGTAATCGACGGATATTCCAGCGATTACTACAAAACCGGCGAAATCGCCGCCTGTATCGGCAGCACGGCGGGCGTGCTGTTCTACGGCGACACGGTGATCTATGACGACAACACCAGCGAGGCCATCGAGTCCATCGTCCTGCCTTATCCCGTGTTTGAGGGCGGTCAGAAAATCGCGCTCCAGCGCGGCGCGGGCATGGTCGTGGCAAAATCCGAGCCGAAAAAGGAGCTGGCCGCGACCGTCTTTCTCAAATGGCTCGCGGCGCCCGAGCAGAATATGCGTTTTGTCTCCGAGACAGGCTATCTGCCCGTCACAAAGCAGGCCTTTGACGAGAAGATGACGGGCGAAATCGGCGCGATGACAAATCCGACCGTCAAAATGCTGCTGGAAGCCGCCGTAAAGACCTATCACGAGTATGACTTCATCACCGCGCCCAACGTGCCGGACTTCGACGCGCTCTCCAAACAATATGAGACCGACATCAAGGCGGAGATGAAATACAATGGTTAATTGAGAATTGAGAATGAGTGTATTCGGAAAGTCCATTAACCGAATACACTCACACGACACCGAGTGAGGTGCTGTGACGCCATGGATTGGCGTTGCAGGGTGGAACTCGTTGGAGCGAGAAGGTGGAGGCGTGCGTGCGCGTAGCGCACGGAGTCGCGTGGAAATCGCATTTTCACGCGACGATATAAGCGGAGCTGTTTAGAGGAAACGAGGGCGACGAGTGGGGGGGGAGGATTTCGCGGCTATGCCGCGAAATCGAGCCATCACAAGGCGTCCGAGTTTCCGATTAAACTCGAGAATTAATAGAGGGGAACAAGTGCGGCGTAGACTATTTTCAATTTTCCATTTTAAGTTATCAATTAGCTTGCGCCTGCGGCTGTTCGCGTTCCTCGCGCTCTTTGCCGCCGCGATCATGCTGGCGCTGTTCGCCGTGCTGTCGGCCACCGGTGTTTTTTCGGTCGGGATGAACGAAAGCCGGATCCTCCTGCAAAATGAACTGGACCATCTCTCCGAAAAAGCCGAGGATGCCTTCGGCGCGCTGACGGCGGAGGGGATCGCCCTCTCCGGCAGACTTGCCGCCCGGATCGGCGAGGTTTTGGATGCGGAAGGGATACCCGCGTCCGAATTGCATAGCCATCCCGAGCGGCTCACGGATATTTTGCGAGAGTGCGTCGACACGGCCCTCGCCGCGCT
>JAITSR010000255.1 GCA_031287655.1 Clostridiales bacterium | reverse complement strand
GACACAAAGGTCCACACGCCTTGTCTCCGCCGCCATTTCGCGTAGTACTCGCCCGCCGCCGTTGACGACGCGCTGCAAAAACGCCAGCATGACCAATTGCGGCGCGGCTTCCTTGTAATCATATTTCTCATGCCAGATCGCCGCGTTCTCCCGCCAGAACGATTGGAAGTCCCGCAGCAGGAAATCCATGTCAAGTGTCCCGTCTTCTTTTATGTAGCGCGGCATCTGGTAGGGATAGCCGCGTTCCTCAATGGATTGCTGCGTGTCCCAATTCAATGTGCGCACGACGACCTCCGCATAGATCGGATTCGCAATTTCAACTTTCCCGCGATCGTTCCGGATCAGGCCCATATCTTTCGCGTAATGATAATCATCAGATAAACGGCTTAGCTTATTCGCTTCGCCGGTAATAATCGGCTCAATCACGCGCTGTATCCGCTCCTCCCGCAGCCTCGCCATCAAGGAGTCAAAATGTGTCCCCCGCTGCAAGATGATCGTTTGAATCGCAGTTTCTATCATATCTGCGGTAATCGGCTGCCGCGGGTCAGCTCTTGTGATGTTTTGAACCGCTTCGCGCGCAATGGCGTTCACCAGCCACGGTTGACCCTGTGTTTGCCGCCAGACCAGCTCGACAGCCGCTTTTTCAAATACTTGCCCGGTGTCCGCGGTATGCTGGGCGTAAAGCTCCGCGATTTCCTCTTGCGTAAAATTGCGCAAAGTCATTGTAGATGTGACAATATTAAAGGGGCTGCTGCTGCCCAGCGTTTTTTCCGGGGCACGGTATTGATCGCGATAGTCCCGAATATTGCGCATACCGATCAAACCGAGTGAATGGACAAAAGGCGCGTCGGGACGATCCACATAACCATCCCGGAGCTGCCGCAAAAAACTGATGAGCGTCTGATCACTCAGAGCATCCGCTTCGTCAAAAAACACAACCAGCGGCTTGTCCAGTTTGGCGCAGTATAGACGCAAGGAACGCTGCAAAATGTTTGAATAATCATACCCGGCGTTATCCGTTCCAAAGGCGGACGCATGGGGAAAGCCATAGGTATCCAGCTTTTCCCGCAGTGCGCCGACGACGGACAAAATGCCTTTTTCCGGATCTGCGATCCCCTGTGCTTTTTCCAGCGAGCAGTACAGCGCGTAGTATTTTTCTTCCGCGTTGATCCGCCGCGTCAGTTCTCTTAACAGCGTCGTCTTTCCGGTCTGGCGCGCCGCGTGGATCACAAAATACTGTTTATCTTGTATCAAGGAAAACACTTCCGCTCCCAGCCTGCGCACGGCGTCTATCATATAGTGATCTTGCGGGTTGCAAGGCCCCGCCACGTTGAATATGCGCCCCATAGACACTCCCCTTTCGCCTTGGACAAGTCATTTTTCACAGGTCCTCGCGTTACACGCGCTTGTCCGATTGATGCCATTTGTTTCGTTATTGCAGTTCAATTATAACCCATCAGACGCCATTGGTACAGGACCTCTGCCCAACGTTTACTTGACAGATACGCGACGTTCAAATTGTTTGCTTTGATTCCGCGGCGCGTGATATACTGTGAAAAATGCACAAGAGGCTCCCCTCCTCCACTAAAGGAGCGGGGCGATCCGGAAATCAGCGGGAGACATCGGCTCCAATCCATGGAACCGCTGCCCCTCTTTGCACCCCAACTCCATTTCGCCGCTGTTTGCGGCGGAGCGGAGCAACGAAACGGAGGTTTATATGTGGAATCAACTGAACACAGGCGCTTATGAAGGTATGCTGGCCGAGACCGTCTCGATCCCCCGGCTTAGGGGGGCCCCGATGCGGACCTATCTTTCGAGGCCGCTCGTCGAGAAGGCCTATCCGGGGATCGTCCTGATCGCGCACATGCCGGGCTGGGACGAGTGGTGCCGCGAGACTGCCCGCCGCTTCACGCAGCACGGCTACTTGGTGGCCTGCCCGGACATCTATCGCCGGTTTGGCGACGGCACGCCGACGGAGGTTTCCGCCGCGATGCGCGAAGCGGGCGGCGTGCCGGACAGCGAGGTCGTGGACGATTGCAGCGACTCGGCCGCCTATCTGCGCACGCTGCATAACTCGAACGGCAAGGTGGGCGTGATCGGAATGTGCTCCGGCGGACGGCACGCGTTTTTGGCCGCGTGTACGACGGATGACTTCGACGCCGCGGTCGATTGCTGGGGCGGCGGTGTCGTCGCGTCGGCGGACCAGTTGAGCCCCGCAAGGCCGGTCGCCCCGTTCGACTACACCGCGCGGCTCTCATGCCCGCTGCTCGGCATCTTTGGAAATGACGATCAGTCGCCGACCGCCGATCAGGTGGACCTGCACGAAGCGGAGCTCAAAAAACACAACAAGGACTACGAATTTCACCGATATGACGGCGCGGGCCACGGCTTCTGGTACTACCACACGGAGATGTACCGGCCCAAGCAGGCGATGGATTCATGGGAAAAGACGTTTGAATTTTTCGCAAAGCACCTGAAATGACGCCGCCCCCCCAAGCGCCGGCACAGGCGCCGCAAACGACGGCGCCGCATGAGACAGCGCCACGCGCCGCCCCGCCCAAGACAGCGCCATTCTCCGTAATGGCAAAGCCGGTCGGCTCGCTCTGCAACATGCACTGCGGCTACTGTTATTACATCAATAAGAACGCGGCCGAAAGGCCGATGTCGGACGCGCTGTTGGAGCGTTTTACACGCCAATATATCGCGGCCCACCCCGGTCCGGTCGTGCCGTTCACATGGCACGGCGGGGAGCCGACTCTGGCGGGGCTGGATTTTTACCGCCGCGCGCTCGCGCTGCAAAAAAAGTATTTGCCGGAGGGGACGACCTGTTGGAACAACCTCCAAACGAACGGCCTGCATTTTTCTGATGAGTGGTGCGATTTTCTCGCGGCGAACCGGTTCGACGTCGGTCTCAGCATAGACGGCGCGGCGCAAATTCACGACCGCTGCCGCAAAGACACTGCGGGCGGCGAGACCTATGACCGCGTCGCGGCAAATATCAAACGCCTAAAAGCGCATGGCGTGCGGCCGGATCTGCTGTGTACCGTCACCTCTTGGGCAGCCAAAGAGCCGTTGGAGGTCTACCGCGCGCTGCGGGCGTTCGACACCGGTTGGGTGCAGTTCATACCGATCGTTGTGCCAAGTATCGCGGCGGCGGGACAACGCGACGGGGCGGCGGCCGGAGCGGCGGCGAAAGAGGCGGCAATAGCGGAAGGGTCGGCGGCAAAAGAGGCGGCGGCGGGATCGGTTACGGAAGAATCGGTCATGGCTGAGC
>JAITSR010000230.1 GCA_031287655.1 Clostridiales bacterium | reverse complement strand
CGAGCAGGCGCTGCTAAAGGAAATGTGCGAGGCGTTTGCGGCGGCGCATCCCGAGGCCTCGTACCAGTTTGACTACGGCGTTGTGTCCGAGGCCGACGCTCGCTCGCGCTACAGCGAGGACCCCGAGGCCGCCGCGGACGTGTTTATGTTCCCGAACGACCAGCTGCGCGAGCTCGCGCAAACCTCCGCGCTCTACAAGGTCACAAGGAACAAAGACGACATCACGGCGCGCAACATGCCCGGCTCGATCGACGCCGCGACCTATCAGGACGCGCTGTACGCGTATCCGATGACCGCGGACAACGGCTACTTCATGTATTATGACAAGAGCGTCTTTTCGGAGGACGATGTGAAGTCGCTCGATCAAATGCTCAAGGTCGCGAACGAGAAGGGCAAGAAGGTCTATATGGACGTGTCGAACGGCTGGTACATCGCGTCGTTCTTTTTGGGCGCGGGCTGCAATCTGACGCTCGACGAAGCCGGCTTGCAGGTCTGCGACTTTAACAACGCGGACGGGCTCGCGGCGGCCGAGGCGATCAAAGCCTTTACGGCGGACCCGGCGTTTACGACGGGCGACGACACGACGCTGACGGGCAGCATCGGCGGCTCGCTCGCCGCGGGTGTCTCCGGCGCGTGGCTCTCCGCCGACGTCGAGGCCAAGCTCGGCGAAAACTACGCGGCGGTCAAGCTGCCGACGTTCACAAAGGGCGGCGCGCAGGTGCAGATGGCCTCGTTTGGCGGCTACAAGCTGATCGGCGTGAACAGCCTGACAAAATCGCCGGTCGCCGCGATGGACCTCGCGGACTGGCTCACGAACAAGGAAAATCAGTTAAAGCGCTTTGCGGCGCGCTCCTACGGGCCGTCGAACACGGAGGCGTCGGAGAGCCCCGAGGTCGCGGAAAACATCGCCCTCTCCGCGCTCGGCGCGCAGAACGCGTTTGCGCTGCCGCAGAACGACGTGCTCGGCGCGTATTGGAACCCGGCCGAGGCGTTCGGCCTCGCGATGGAGCAGAGGGATTACTCAAAGGCGCTGCAGGAAATGCTGGACAACATGGTCGCGCAGATCACGACCGTATAATTGTATCAAAAGAACAATTGGTAAGCCGACCATTTGGTCGCCCGAAGGAGGTAAGTGATTATGGCGAAAAATGACAACGGGAATGTAGGCGGTCAAGCGGTCGGCGCCGCGGCCGGGCAGGCGCCCCGCGGCGCGCCCGAACGGCCGCCCGCGCATGGCCTGTCGGGGGTCGCCGAGGCCGCGCGGTTCGGGGATATCGCAACGCGCCTGAGCTTTGTTTTGATGGGCTTTGGATGTGTCGCCCGCAGGCAGTTTATCAAAGGGCTCCTGTTTTTCGCCGTCGAAATCGGCTATCTGTTCTATCTGATCGGCTTCGGGCTCCAATATCTGTCCCGGATCAACACGCTCGGGACCAAGCTGTTCAACGAGGTCTGGGACGAGAAGGATCAGATTTTCATCAACACGCCGGGCGACAACTCGATGCAGATTCTCCTGTTCGGCGTGCTGACGATCTTTGTCACAGTGGCGTTTGCGCTCGTGTATTTTGCGAGCCTCCGCGCCGCGTACCGCGCGCAGCTGACCGCCGCGTCCGGGAAACGCCCCGCGACGTTCCTTGAGGACTTGACCTCGCTGCTCGACCGGAATCTGCACTCGACGCTGCTCGGGCTCCCGGCGGTCGGCGTGATCGCGTTTACAGTGCTGCCGCTCGTGTTCATGGTCCTGCTCGCGTTCACAAACTTCGACCGCGCGCACCAGCCGCCCGGCAACCTGTTCACATGGGTCGGCCTTGGCAATTTTCAGGACATTTTCTGGGGCAATCCGCAGAAGTCGACGACTTTTTTCCATATCCTCGGCTGGACGCTGATCTGGGCCGTGTTCGCGACTTTTCTCAATTACGTCTTTGGCATGGTCATAGCGCTGATGATCAACAAGAAGGGCATCCGGCTCAAAGGACTGTGGCGCTTCTGCTTCGTGCTGTCGATCGCCGTGCCCGCGTTCGTCACGCTGCTGCTCATGCGGCAAATGCTGGGCGCACAGGGCGCGATCAACATCCTGCTGCAAAATGTGCTGCATATCACAGACGCGCCGGTCAATTTTCTGACGGACCCGTTCCTCGCGAAGGTCACGGTCATCATCGTCAACCTCTGGATCGGCATCCCCTACACGATTTTGATCACGTCGGGCATTTTGATGAATATCCCGGCGGACCTCTACGAAGCGGCGCGGATCGACGGGGCCAAGCCCGTGCGCCAGTTCCGCAGCATCACGCTGCCGTACATGCTGTTTGTGACGACGCCCTATCTGATCACGCAGTTCATCGGCAACATCAACAACTTTAACGCGATCTTCTTTTTGACCGAGGGCGGGCCCAATTCGCTCGACTACTATCAGGGCGGCAAGACGGACCTGCTTGTGACATGGCTGTACCGGCTGACCGTGAATTTTCAGGACTATAACCTCGCGTCCACGATCGGTATTCTTGTATTCATCGTCTGCGGCGGCGTCTCGCTGCTCACGTTTAACCTGACCGCGTCGTCGAAGAAGGAGGAGACATTCTCATGAGTCTGCGAGCTCGCGCACGTTTATCAAACGGGGTTATATACGCAATCCTTGGCGTCCTGTCGCTGGTTTGGGTGCTGCCGATCGCGTACCTCGTGATCCTGTCCTTCAAGGTTGAGCGGGGGCCGACCCTCGACGGCTACATCATGCCCAAGGGCTACACGCTCGGCAACTATATCGCGCTGTTTACGGAGACGACGTCGTTCAACTACCCGCAATGGTTTATGAACACGCTGCTCGTCGCGATTTTGAGCTGCGTGATCTCGACGGCCTTTGTACTGATGGTCGCCTACACGCTCTCGCGCCTGCGCTTTGCGGCGCGCCGCCCGATCATCAACGTCGCGCTGATTCTCGGCATGTTCCCGGGCTTCATGTCGGTCATCGCGATCTACCATCTCCTAAAGCTCGCGGGACTCGACAAGACGCTCGCCGCGCTCGTGCTCGTGTATTCGGGCGGCGCGGGGCTCGGCTACTACATCGTGAAGGGCTTCTTCGACACGATCCCGCGCGCGCTCGACGAGGCCGCGCTGCTCGACGGCGCGACGCGCTGGCAGACGTTCTACAAGCTGACGCTGCCGATGTCCACGCCGATCATCACCTACGCGGTGCTGACGTCCTTCATGGGGCCGTGGGTCGATTTCATTCTCGCGGGCGTAATCATGAAGGACAACTACCAGAGCTACACGATCGCGCTCGGCCTGTTCCACATGCTCGACCGCGAGCATATCACGACGTATTACACGTCGTTCTGCGCGGGCGCGGTGCTCGTCGCGATCCCGATCGCGGTGCTGTTCATGTTCATGCAGAAAAATTATGTGGAGGGCGTGACCGGCGGCGCGGTAAAAGGCTAGGGAGAAGAAAAAGGATAATAGAGCGGCACGGATCGGCGGCGCAAAGCCCAATCCCTATGCGGATTGGGCTTTGCGCTTGCGTTGCTTAACCCCGTTTGGCATCGGCGACCTCCCGAATCGCGCTGCGCATCATCCGGGCTACCTCATCAATCGAATGCCCGGGATCGCCGGAGAACCGCTCTTCTTCTGAGCGCAGCAGCATTTCGCGCAGCTGCAGCATGCTTTCGCGACGGGAGAACGCTTCCACATCCGTCACCGCGAGGTCCCCGCCGCCGTTTTGGTCAGAAAGACAGATTCTCACGTTTCACTCCGAAATATATCAAGCCGTTCCTTGTCGCAATACGGAATCACCAATTTCGTTACTTCCTCGGCTGTAATCCCTAAATTTTGCTGACCCGGATAATGACTGCCACGGTAACCATCACACGAATGATACTCACCGCACTCCGCACAATGCGCGTATCCCTTTTCCGTGGGGCAGTGAAAGTATCGGCAAGCGTTTGCCTGCCCTGTTTCGGCGCAGCCCGGACAGTTGAACACACCGTCAAACCGCTCTACCTCCACGCCCGGCACACAGTTGTGATAGCACAGCCAATTCATATAGCCGAAATTCTCGCTTGCCGAATACCGTCCGCGATCATATCACACTTGCCTTTCTTTGAGCGGCGCAAAACCCGACGCACCGCGCGCCAGTCGCAATTCGACTGTATTTTACCATCTAACAATAGTCTGCACAAGTATGAAAGTCATCGGCGCTGGGCGTGACTTTCAAATTCTATTGGCCGTATGCGCGATACGTGTTACAATGTGCATATTGATATTGTCGAAAACTCCGGCGGCGCAATAACCGCCGAAAGCGCAAACGGCGTGACGACATTTACCGTAAAACTGCGTATACAAAAATGCTGAACCGATTAAAGGTGAATTAAAGAATCGCGCGGTATAATCGCGCACATAAAGGGGGCGATTTTATTTGTTAGACGATATAGCAACAGAAAAACTAATTATCGTAATACCGGCGTATAATCCTGATGAACGGCTTCTCCGGCTTGTTGATGAGATGCGCCCTCTGCTTCGTTCTCCTTTTATCATAGTAGACGACGGGAGCCGCCGCGATGCTAAGTGGATATTCAACAAACTGGAGTCCGACTTTGGTTGTGATGTGCTTCGACACGCCTGTAATTTGGGAAAAGGCGCGGCGCTTAAAACTGCCGCAAAGCATATTGTGATCACATATCCGAAAAGCGTCGGATTTGTGACGGTGGATGCCGATTTTCAGCATATGCCGAAAGATATTCTGCGCGTGGCGCGAACGCTGATAGAAAACCCAGACAGTTTGGTGTTGGGCGTCAGAAGATTTGACGGTCGTGATGTGCCTGGTAAAAGCAAATGGGGAAACCAGATTACCTCCGCCGTCTTTGATATGCAGACCGGTATTCAGGGCTTGGATACCCAAACAGGGCTGAGGGGAATACCGCGTCAATATGCGGAAGCATGCGGGCAAATACAGGGCGAGCGGTTTGAGTACGAAATGAATATGCTTTTGCAGATGGCAAAAGAAAACGTGCCCTTTATTCAGATTCCCATTCAAACCGTCTATATTGAGCAGAATCGTTCCTCCAGTTTTCGTCCGCTTTGGGACTCCGTACGGATTTTTTGGAACATTTTAAAATTCAGCGGCTCGTCGCTTGTATGCGCGGGCATCGACTTAGCGCTTTTTGCCTTCTTACGCGGGTTTCTGTTTTCTGCCGACGACACGGGGATTATGATTTCGACAGTCGCGGCGCGGCTGATTTCGGGTATTTGCAATTTTATCATTAACAAATCCTTTGTATTCAAAAATAAAGGAAACCGAGCCGGCGCGGGGCTTAAATACTTCGCTCTGTTCGTACTATTGATGCTGCTCAGCGGCGCGATTACAAGTTTATTGGCTGGATTGGGAATCCCGGCTCTTGTCTCCAAGCTGTTTGTGGATTCGTCCTTGTTTATACTGAGCTATATCGTGCAGAAAAAATTGATCTTCAAAGCGAAAGGCGATGTATAGCATGGATGATTATGAGCTTGTCTCACTGTGGAACTTACTTTGGGAATTTACCTGTCGCAGCGGGTGGCGAGAGAGTGACTTTTTTGCGTAAATTTGATAAATTTGATATGATAGGAACAGTTCAGACATGGAAACGATTCCCCTCCACCGGAGGGGGATGGCAGCGATCTGAACTGTTCGCGGACGCGCGGCGCGGATGCGGCGGGCGCCTTCATTAGAGAATTTAACGGGGAGAGTTCGATGATCTACCGTGAGATGCCGAAAACCAAGGATAAAATTTCCGTGCTCGGGTACGGCTGCATGAGGTTCCCGCGAAAAAGCGGGATCATAGACGAGGCGCGCACGGAGCGCCAAGTCGCGGCGGCGGTCGAGCGGGGCGTCAACTATTTTGACACGGCGTATATCTATCCCGGCAGCGAAAAGACGCTTGGCAAGGTCCTTGTGCGCCAAAGGCTGCGCAACCATGTGATGATCGCAACAAAGCTGCCGGCGATGTTTGTGAAGGACAAGCGGCATATCAACGAGATTTTTGAAAAACAGCTCGAGCGCTTGCAGACGGATCACATCGACTATTATTTGATACACAACTTGAGCAGCCTGATGGATTTTGGGCGGCTGCGCGAAAAAGGCATCGAGGATTTTATCGCAAAGGAGCAGGCGCGGGGACGGATCCGGGCGATCGGCTTTTCATTTCACGGGAACCTGCGGGAGTTCCGCCTGATCGTCGACGCCTATCCGTGGGATTTTTGCCAGATTCAATATAATTATCTCGACGAGCATTTTCAGGCGGGGACGGAGGGCCTGAACTACGCGGCCGAAAACGGGCTCGGCGTGATCGCGATGGAGCCGCTGCGCGGAGGGATGCTCGGGGATCAGCTGCCGCAGGAGGCGCGCCGGTTGTTTGAGGCCGATGTCACGCACGCGGGCCGCAGCCCCGCGGAATGGGGCCTGCGCTGGGTCTGGAGCCATCCGGGCGTCGTCGCCGCGCTGTCCGGCATGAACGATGAGTCGCATATCGAGGAAAACACACGCATCGCGTCGGAAATCGGGAACGCGGCCGCCGACCTGAGCGCGACCGAACACCGCATGATCGCGGTCGTCAAAGAGTTCTTCGACCGCCACCTCCGCGTGCCGTGTACGGGCTGCGCGTATTGTATGCCGTGCCCGTTCGGCGTAGACATTCCGACCTGTTTTTCGTGGTACAACCGCTATGGGGTCCGAAAGTCGTTTTTTGCGAAAGCGCAGTACATCATCGCGACCGAGGGCGTCGTGAACGGGCAGCCGTCAAAGGCGTCACTCTGCCGGAACTGCGGGACCTGCGAAAAGCGCTGCCCGCAGCAGATACCGATCCGCAGCCAACTAAAGGCGGTCGCCGCCGAGATGGAAGGGGCGCTTCTGCGCGTCCCGATCAGCACGGCTTTGCGCCTGTTCCACAAAAAATAGCCCGCGCCGCGCAAAAGAGCGCGGTCAGCGGAGCCGAACAGAGCCAAGCGAACGCGAAAGCGGCCGACTTCTTGCCAGAAAAGTCGGCCGCTTTCGCGTCTCATCAAACCATATATCAAAGGGGGGGTAGCTGTCTTAGTCGTCCTGCAGCGCGTCGAAGCCTTCCTCGCTTGTGCGCACCTTTACGACGTTCTCGACGTCATAGATAAATATCTTTCCATCGCCGACGCGCCCGGTGTAGAGCACCTTTTTTGTCGTGTCGACGACGAGCCGCACCGGCACCTTGCAGACGACGACGTCCACCTTGACCTTGGGCAAAAGCTGCGGGTCGATCGCGACGCCGCGGTAATACTCGTCCGTGCTGCCCTTCTGCATCCCGTAGCCGAGCACCTGCGTCACGGTCATGCCGTTGACGCCGATCTTCTGCATCGCGCCTTTGAAGGTCTCAAACTTGCTCTGCTGCATAATGATCGAAAGCATTGTGATCTTGATCTCTCCGGGGGCCGCGGGCGTCGCCGTGTTCACGACCGGGATCGCCTCGTTGACCGGCGTCGCCGGTTTTTGCGCCGTTTTGCCCGACCGGGCCGCCGAAACCGGGACCTCCGCGGGGGTTGAGTGATAGGACGTAAGCCCGCTGACCGGCATGAAGTCCGCGTAGCTGCTCGCGAGCCCGTGCTCCGTGACATCGAGCCCCGAGAGCTCCTCCTCCTCGCTGACGCGCAGGCCGACCGTCGCCTTGATGACATTGAAAGCGATAAACATTGTGACCGCTACCCAAGCCGCGACCGCGACGACGCCAAGCAGCTGGACGCCGAGCAGCTTTACGCCGTGCCCATAGAAAAAGCCGCCAAGCCCCGTCGGCGCCCCCGTCTCGTCCCGTACCTCACTGACTTGGAACAGCCCGACGCAAATCGTGCCAAAAGCGCCGCACATGCCGTGTACGCCGATCGCGCCGACCGGGTCGTCGATTTTGGCGACTTTATCTATGAACTCAATGCCGACGACGACGAGCACGCCCGAAAGCAGGCCGATTATAAGCGCGCCGAACGTCGAGACCTGATCGCAGCCGGCCGTGATCCCGACAAGCCCGGCGAGCGCGCCGTTCAGCGTCATCGAAATGTCGGGCTTCTTG
>JAITSR010000185.1 GCA_031287655.1 Clostridiales bacterium | reverse complement strand
GTCGGCGCCGCCGTTGGACCTTGCGCTCGCGCCGCCGCTATTCCCGCCGTCGCCGTCGGAAGTCTCATACGCGTCCGCGCTCTCGCCGCTGGCGGACCCATCGCCGGAAGCCGCGTCGGCGGCGCCGATTGCCAAGGCAGCGCGCGCCGCGCCGCGCTTTCGTTCGAGACTGCTCTCACGGCGCTCACGCAGCTTTTGCGCCCCGCGTCCCGCCGTCCGGCCGACGCCGCGCAAAAACGCGGCGACCGATAAATTGGTCAGGAGAATGATGTCGATCAAAAGGAGCGCGGCGAGCAGAATCTGCGAGCCGAGAACGCGAAAAACGGTCAAAAAAGGCATCGCGAGCAGCGCGCCGAAAAAGCCGCCCCCGCCGCCCGTCCCGTCGAGCCGCTGGGCTTCAAAGAAAAACCGGGGAAGCAGTACAAACGGGTTTTGATTGACATAGTTCGACGGCTGATAGTAGCCCGTGTGAATCAGGGCTGCCGTGATCACGAAAATAAAAAAGGCGTAAAGCGCGGTCAGACCGAAAATCCTTCCGCCCCGGTTGGACAGGATTGTGAGCACGCCCGCGATGATGATCGCGGACGGGACAAAATACGCGGGCCAGCCAAACAGCCCAAAGACGAAGGACTTGATCCACGCGCCGACCGCGCCGATTGAGCCGTCCCGAAAAAACGCGATCATCAAAAGGAGTCCTGTCGCCGTGAGCAGGATACCCTTAATCTCAATACGCGCGCCCGGCGTGTTTTGCGCCTGCGCGCCTTTGCCCGCGCCGCCTTGGGACTGCCGCTGTCCGCCGCCGCCCGCCCGCGCCGACCGGTCGGCCAGCCGCGGCGGCTTCGCCTGCGGCGCTTGCCGCGCCCGCCTTTGCGGCTGCGCCTGATCGCGCGTCGCCGATGCAGAAGCCGTCTGCCCGCGCGTCGTCGCGGCGTCAGCCGCCCGCCCGCGCACAGCCGATGCAGTTGCCGCGCGCGCGCCCGGTTTTGCGGGCTTTCGCGCCTTTTTCTTTTGTGTCGTGCCAGCAGCCAATAGAAAACCCTCCAAAGCGCCGCGCGGTTTTTGCGGTTTCCATAAAAACCGGCGCGGGCCGTGTCTTTTGTAAAGGATACGCCGTCGCCAAGTATATCGTAAAACCTCTTGTAATTCAAGATTTGTGAGGATATAATTTGGTGGACGCTTTTGGCGCGGCGGGGGACAGGCCGTGAACAGACCGCGGCTGCGGCGCGGACGCGGCGTGGACACTTACGCGCGCACACTAAAAACTGGGGGGATTTCATTGGCGGTACGGAATTATCTCGCAAAAGTGCTCGACGGTATGGCAAAAGGACTGTTCGCGTCCCTGATCGTGGGCGTGATCATCAAGCAGATCGGCGCGGTGACGCATATCGACGTCATCACGACAATCGGTCAAATCGCGCAATACATGATGGGGCCATGTATCGGGGCGGGGATCGCGTATGCCCGCGGAAGCAAGCAATACACCATTTTGGCCTCGCTTGTCAACGGCGCGCTCGGTTCCGGAATGGCGGCCAATCTGATCACGAACGCCGCGACCGGCGCGTCCGCGACGGCAATCGCAGTCGGGGAACCGGTCGGCGCGCTTGTCGCGGTGCTCGTCGGCGTTGAAATCGGGCGGCTGATCGAAGGCCGCACAAAGTTTGACCTCCTGTTCATTCCCGCGGCCGTGATCCTGAGCGGCGGGGCGATCGGCGTCTTTGTGTCGCCGTATATCTCAAACGCGCTGAACATGGTCGGCGTCGCCGTCAATCAGCTGACGCTGCTCCAACCGCTCCCGATGGGGATTTTGCTCGGGATCGTCGTCGGTATGATCCTGACGCTGCCAATCTCGTCCGCGGCGCTCTGTATCAGCATCAACATCGGCGGCATTGCGGCGGGCGCGGCGCTCGCGGGCTGCTGCGCGCAAATGATCGGCTTCGCGGTTATGAGCTTTCGTGAAAATAAATTCGGCGGGCTGCTCTCTCAGGGGCTCGGGACCTCCATGCTCCAAGTGCCGAATATCGTAAGAAATCCGTGGATTTGGCTCCCGCCGACGGTCGCGAGCGGGGTTTGCGGCGCGCTCTCAACAATGCTGTTCCGCCTTGAGACGACAAGGGTCGGCGCGGGCATGGGCACGTCGGGGCTCGTCGGGCCTTTTGAAACGGTCGTCGCGATGGGCGGGACCGAAGCGCCGCCCCTGCTCCTGCCGTCGATGCTGATCCTCTACTTCGCGCTCCCGGCTGTGATCAGCCTCGTCGGCGGCGAGATCATGCGCAGCATGAACCTGATCCGGGAGGGCGACTTGCAGCTCTGATTTTTTTCCGGCAGATCAGACTTGCCGCGATGCCCCTCCGTCGGAGGGGCATCGCGGCAAGTCGGCTTTCGGCTCTGATTTTTAAATTGATGTCCGCCGTTTGCGGTTCAGGTACGCGAGCTTGACGCAGAGCGCGAGTACCCGGACCGCGAGACGCACCTCGTCAAGGGACGGGACCGTCGGCGCGATCCGAATGTTGCGGTCGCGCGGGTCCTTGCCGTAGGGAAAGGTCGCGCCCGCGGGCGTAAAGCGCACGCCCGCCTCCGCCGCGAGCCGGAGCGCCTCCGTCGCGCAAAAATCCGGCGCGTCCAAGCTGATAAAGTAACCGCCGCGCGGATTGTTCCACGCGCAAAGGCCGCCTGCGCCCTCCGCCCCCGCCGCTCCCGCGGTCTCGCCGAACTCCTCCTTCAATATCGAGAGGACGAGCTCAAACTTGGGCCGGATCAGCTCCGCGTGCCGCGCCATAATCTCTTTTAAATGAGCGCGGTCCTGAATGAAACGCGCGTGGCGGAGCTGGTTCAGCTTGTCCGCGCCGATGCTCTGCACGGAGAGTTGCTTTCCGATGAATTTGACGTTGTTCTCGCTCGCGGCGATCGCGGCGAGCCCCGCGCCCGCGAACGTGACCTTGGATGTCGACGTAAAAACATAGACCATGTCCTCGTTTCCGTGCTTTTTCGCCTCCGAGATCAGCTCCGTCAGGCTGTCGCTCTCGCCGTAGAGGTCATGCACGCAATAGGAGTTGTCCCAAAAAATCCGAAAGTCGCGCGCCTTCGGCCTGAGTGCGGCAAAGCGCCGGACGACCGCGTCGGAATAGGTGATCCCGGTCGGGTTGTTGTACTTTGGAATATTCCAGATACCCTTGATTAACTCGTCGCTCTCGACGAGCCGCTCGACCGCGTCCATGTCGGGGCCGTCCGCCCGCATTTCGACGTTGATCATTTCAAAGCCGAGACGCTCGGTGATCAAAAAGTGGCGGTCGTAGCCGGGGACGGGACACAGGAATTTTAGCTTCCCCCCGCCGCCGCGCGCCGCCTGCGCGAGCCAAGGCTCCGAGCCGCCGTAAACGCCGAGCAGCAGCGCCTTTGCGATGCAGTCGTACATAATGTTCAGGCTCGAGCTGCCCCATACGATGACGTTCCGCGGCAGAACATCGAGCATTTCGGCGACGACCCTGCGCGCCTCCGGCGTACCCTCGATGTCCCCGCCATAGTTGCGCGCGTCGACGCCGTTTTCGCACAGATATGGCGCGCCGCCCCAGTCCAGCATTGCGTTCGAAAGACCGAGCTGCTCCGCGCAGGGGCGGCCGCGCTGCATGTCGAGTTTTAGGCCCTGCGCTTTGTATCCGTCATACAACAGGTTGAGCTGCGCGAGCGCGCCGTCGATCTCCTGCTTTGTCACAAGGGCGGTACAATCCATTTGCGGGCTCCGATCCGCC
>JAITSR010000077.1 GCA_031287655.1 Clostridiales bacterium | reverse complement strand
AAAGATAGCAATTATCCTTTTGCTCATACTTATGACCATTCCTTTCTGCGAAGGCACAAAACAGAATAACATTCTATTGGAGACACCCCCTCAACTGCGCACCTATATCGGACGAGTGCGGCGCGGACCTGGTAAGCGAAAGTCTTCGGTTTCACCGATCTACTGTCTGTACAATATTCCTTTAAACAAATAAATGTAACCATTTTTGTCTATGTTACTTGTTTTCATGTCTAAACAACCACTTTTCTTATGTGCATATCCAATATGTGTATTTGTATTCCTCTGCATTAAGTGTTAAAATGCAATAAATGTGTGTGCGGACAGGAGTGTTCATAATGCTGCGGATCTGTATCTATGACGATGAATCGCTTGAGAGTGCCAATCTGCAAAGGATGATTGCTCAATACGCGCGCCGAAAAAAGATCGACACATCGGTTGTGGAATTGATGAAGCAGGATGAACTCTTAAAAAGGCGCTCAGAATTTGATGTGGTTTTTTTAGTAGTTCAGTTGCGGGATCTGAAACTGGGATTTGAGACAGGAGTAAAACTTCGGTGGCTTAAAAGTGAAGCGGAACTCCTCTTTTATTCCGAGTATGACGACTATATAAGGAAAAGTCTTGAATTGCGCGCTTTTCGATTTTTTCACAAACCGATCCATGAAACCGAGCTGAATTTTGCGTTGGACGATCTTTTGCATGGGCAAAACATCCAGACAAATCAAGTATATATAAAAATACCTTCCGACGTGGTTGTTTTGGATGCAAGGAATATTGTCTATATCGAAACAAACAGCAGACAACGCAAGATCACCATGCGTAATGGCGATTGTCATTTCACAAATGAAACAATCGACAGTTTGCGGGTCAAACTTTCTGACAAAAACTTTGGCCAACCGCGGAATGGTTTCCTTTTGAACTTGGCCTTTGTTCAAAAGTTGACACGACACACGCTGACAGTGGCAATGCCCGATCAAAACACGCCAAATGAAGTGGAACTTGGCCGACACTATAAAAAAGACTTTATCACTTCTTTCAGTTCATTTAAAGTTCAATAATACCGATCATCGCTCACAATGGAGGCGGTCTGACCTGATACGCGCAGTCCGCGCGCGAATTTAGGGTTTTGCGCGCTTCGCGAGCCAGACGAGCAGCACCGAGACGTCCGCGGGCGAGACGCCGGAGATCCGCGACGCCTGCCCGATCGACGCCGGCCTGTGCAAATTCAGCTTCTGCGCGGCCTCCGTGCTGAGGCTCCGTATTGCCGCGTAGTCCGCGCCGTCCGGCAGCGCTTTATTTTCAAGCCGCCTGAACTGCTCGATCTGCCGCTCCTGCCGCCGGATATAGCCTTCGTATTTTACTTGAATCTCGACCTCATCCGCGGCGTCCGGCGGGAGCTCCGGGCGCTCCGGGTCGACCTCCGCGAGCGCCTCATAGGTGATCTCCGGCCTGCGCAAAAGCTCCGCGACCGGGATACCCGTCGCAATCGGCGCGCTGCCCGCCGCCGCGAGGAACCGCAGCACCGCCTCCGACGGCGGCAGCACCTTTGCCCGCACGCGCCGGACCTCGGCTTCGACGCACGCCCGCCGCTCCAAAAAACGCTCGTACCGCTCCTCCCCGACCAGCCCGACCTCGCGCCCGCGCGGCGTCAGCCGTATGTCCGCGTTGTCCTGCCGCAAAATCAGCCGGTACTCCGCGCGCGACGTCATCATGCGGTACGGCTCGTTCGTCCCCTTTGTCACGAGGTCGTCGATCAGCACGCCGATGTATGCCTCCGAGCGCTTGAGCACGAGCGGCTCCCGCCCCGTGAGCCGCATTGCGGCGTTGATCCCGGCGACGAGCCCCTGCGCCGCCGCTTCCTCGTAGCCCGACGTCCCGTTGATCTGGCCCGCGGCAAAAAGCCCCGCGATGTCCCGAAATTCGAGCGAGAGGGCAAGCTGCGTCGAGTCGATACAGTCGTATTCTATCGCGTAGGCGCTGCGCATGATCCGCGCGCGCTCGAGCCCCGGCACGGTGCGGATCATGCGCTCCTGTACGTCCTCGGGCATGCTGCTCGACATGCCCTGCAGGTACATCTCGCGCGTACCCGCGCCCATCGGTTCGACAAAAATCTGGTGCGAGGTCCGCTCGGCAAAGCGCACGACCTTGTCCTCGATCGAAGGGCAGTAGCGCGCGCCGGTACCTTCGATCCGACCGGAAAAGAGCGGCGAGCGGCCGAGGTTTTGCCGGATAATCTCATGCGTCTGCTCGTTTGTGTGCGTGAGCCAGCACGGCGTTTGAGTGATGTCGATCCGCCCCGTTTCAAAGGAGAACGGCGTAATCCGGCTGTCGCCCGGCTGTTCCTCCATCCTGGAATAGTCGAGGCCGCGCCCGTTGACGCGCGCCGGCGTGCCTGTTTTGAAGCGGAACAGGCGTATCCCGAGCGCGCGCAGGCTGTCAGACAGGGCGTTCGCGGGGAACAGGCCGTCCGGCCCGCTGTTACGGCTGTATTCGCCGATGATCACGCGGGCTTTTAAGTAGGTTCCGGTCGTGAGGACGATGGCGCGGGCGGTGAACAGCGCGCCCGTGTGGATGCGGACGCCCGTGACTTTCCGGCGCTCGCCCGCGG
>JAITSR010000045.1 GCA_031287655.1 Clostridiales bacterium | reverse complement strand
TCCGGCAGGACCACGCCCGCAAGGCCGCAATAAAACGAGAGCGCGGCGGCGAGGGCCGAAGACTCGTCTACGCAGAAAATCAGCGGTTTTTTGTGATAGCTCCGCGCGTTCACGGCGACCGTCCGCAGAATGTCCGCAGCATCCGCCGCCCCGCCCGGCATAGCCGCGGCCTCCCGCCCGCCGTCTCCGCGCCGCGTTTGATCCACGAGGCAAAAGACCGTCGCCTTGCCGTCCGACTCGTCCGCGTCCGAGAGCAGGTCGATCGCCGCGGCCTCCCGCGCGTCCGCGCTCCGCGCGCGCAGGCAGGCGAGGTCCACAAAATCGATCCCGCCGCCGTCGGCTTTGCGGCCGCGTTCGCCGTCACCGGTTTTTGGATCGCGCCCGCCGCCGCGGAATACCTGCCGGACGGCCCCGGACAGCGCCTTGCGCTCCGCTTTCCCAAACGTGAACGCGCGCCCGAACGAAGCGATTGTTTGACCCGCATCCCACTCCGCGCCCAGACCACCGCGCTCCGGGTCGTGTTCGCCGCCGCGCTCCGCGGCCGACAGGCCGAACTGATCGTCCGCACACGCGTTCATCTCGTCCACCGCCTCCCGGAGCCTTTTGATGTGCTCCGGCCCGGAACCGCAGCAGCCGCCGATCAGCCGCGCTCCCAGCCGCGCGAAGCCAAACGCGGTTTTATAGTATTCCTCGACCGTCGCGCCGTATCGCGCAATGCCGTTTTCCACGACGGGCGCGCCCGCGTTCGGCTTGCTGCACAGCGGCACGCCCCCGCCCGTGAACCGGCCGAACATTTTAAGCATGGCTTCCGGCGCGAGCCCGCAGTTCGCGCCCAGACAGTCGACGCCGAGCGATTCCAACGCGAGCGCGGCGCAGCGAGCGTCGTCCCCCATCATCGTCCGCCCCCCGGCCTCAAAGGAGAGCGTCGCGATCACCGGCGCGCCGGGGTCGACCTCTTTTGCCGCGATCACGGCCGCCCGCAGCTCGGAGAGGTCCGTAAACGTCTCAAAGTGCAAAATGTCCGCGCCCGCATCCAAACGCGCCGTAATCTGCTCCGCAAAAATGGCGCGCGCCGCCTCGAACGTAAAGTCGCCGAAGGGCTGCATCAGCTTGCCTGTCGGACCGACCGACGCCGCGACGAGCGCCTTTTTCCCCGCGGCCTTTTTTGCGAGCCGCACGCCCGCTCCGTTGATTTGCGGGAGTTTTTCATAGAGACCGCGCGCCTCCAAATGAAAGCGGCTGCCTTGCAGCGTGTTTGTCTGAATCACATCCGCGCCCGCGTCGACATACGCCCTGTGGATGCCCTCCACCTGATCCTCGCGCTCGAGGTTCCACAGATCCGGGCAGTCGCCCGCGGCAAGCCCCAGCCGCATCAGTAAAAAGCCCTTTGAGCCGTCGTAGAGATGGATTTTTTCGACCAGCCGCTCCCGAAAATTCATAAGAACCTCCATTTCGTCGCTCCGCTCCGTCACAAATAGCGACGAAACGGACTGTTTCACGCTAACCTCCGTGTACCGTTCCCTTGCCCCGTCAGACGGGGAAATTCAAAAACGGGTCGATCTGCGTCCGCCGGTCGATCCCGCCGTAGACCTCCGCGAGGCGCAGTCCGCCCGGCGTCAGCTCAAAGACGCAGCGCTCCGTGATATACAATACGCGCTGGCCTTTTTGCAGCGCGTTCTTTGCGGAAAAGCTGATTGCGCCGATTTTGTCCCGGAATTTCGGGATACGGCCCTCCGAGCGAATCAGAACCTTGCGCGTCCCGCCCGTTCCGCCCGCGTAACCCGCCCCGCCTGCCGCGCCCGCCTCGTCCGCGTAACCCGGCGCGGCTTCCCACTCCGCGGCCAGCCCTTTTGCCGTGAACGTGAGGCAGAATACGATGATCTTTGTCCGGTTCGTGATATTCGCAAAGCCGCCGATCCCGATGAATTTGTCCCGCAGCCGGTGCGCGTTCACGTTGCCGTGCCGGTCGGCCTCCAGCCCGCCCAAAAAACAGATGTCCAGCCCGCCGCCGTCATAATAGTCGAACTGGGACGCCATGTCGATAATCATGTCCGCGCCGATTGTCGCTCCGAACGCGCCGCCGGGCGCGGGCAAGCCGCCGATCCCGCCCGCCTCGACGGTCGTGACGATATCCTTTAATATGCCGAGCTTGGAAGCGTATGTACCGGCCATCTCCGGTATGCCGATCCCGATGTTCACGATCTGCCCCGGCGCGAGCTCCCGCGCGGCGCGCTCGCCGATGATCTCCGCGGAGCGGTCGCCCCCGGAGCGCCCGGACATCCTGCCCGCCGCGGTCAGCCTGCCCATGTAGTAGTCCATATGCGACGCCGGGACATGGATGTCGCCCGAAAGCGTCGGATTGTAGTCCCCCAAGCCCACGCGCTCGCGCTCCTCCCGCCGCTCGTCGACGACGACGGCGTCCACCAAAATGCCCGGTACAATGACGTTTCGCGGGCGCGAGAACATGTGGCTCACGCGGTCGACCTGCACGACGACCTTCCCGCCGTTTGCCTTTACCGCCTGCGCGAGCGCGAGCGCGTCGACCGTCAGGTATTCCTTTTCAAACGTGATGTTGCCGTTCGGGTCGACCGTCGTGCCTTTGATGAAGGCGACGTCGAGCTTCGGCGCTTCATAAAACAGATATTCCCTGCCAGCGACCGTCACGAGCGAGACGAGCTCCCGCTCTGAGACGGAGTTTAACGCGGGCGTGCCGACGCGCGGGTCGACAAAGAGATTGAGCCCGACCTCACTTAAAAGGCCGACCTGCCCGGCCGCCGCGGCCCGGATCGCGTGCGAGAGCACGCCGAGAGGCAGGTTATAGGCCTCTATGCCCCCCTCCGCGGCGAGCCGTGTGACTTCCGGCATACTGCCAAAATGCCCCGCGACAACCTCGTCGACCGCGCCCGCCGCGACATACGGCTCCGCGAAGCGGGACGCGTCCCACGCGCCGAAACCGGCGGCGCAGAACAGCTTGAGATGGCGCGGCCCCGCCCCCTTCCTGACTTTTCGCGTCAGGGCGTCGTGGAGCGTTTCGGGATTCGAGAGCGCCAAGAACGAATTGATTCCGATCCGGTCGCCATCGCGAATCAGCCCGATCGCCTCATCCGCCGTAACGATGTGGAACATACGCAAAATCCTTTCTAAGTATGAAAGTCATCGGCGTAAGTATAAAAAAACCGCCCCGGCGTCGCCTATGAGCGGTCCTATCGATGACTCCACGTCACATGAGGGCCCGAATGACGCCCCTTAACACGATGATCGCGAGGTATGTGATGATCGGCGAAAAATCGACCGGCAGGCTGTTCTCCGGGGCAAAGCGCTCCCAAAGCGCCCGCGCGGGCGCTAAAACCGGATCCGTCAGCCAATACAGGAAACCGACGATCTGATTTCCGCGCAGCATCGGCAAAAAGGAGACAATGCATCGCGCAAGTATCGCATACTCAACGATCGTGAGTAATAAAAGCAAACCCTGTAATAAAAAGCGTATCAAATAAAATACCCGCGTCAGTTTTTGAAATTATTTGAATGATCTTACCAATTTCTGGAGCTCTCCTGCCGGTTTCTGGAATTGCCGCTCCCGAACGAAAGGAAGCCGCGGCTCTTGGGGTCGCTTTTGATCGCAAAGATGTCGACGTTATGGGGCACAACGGCGAAAATCCGGCTCGCGATGTCCACGATCTCCCCGTCTAGCACAAAGACGGCGCCGCCGATAAAGTCTACGATGCGCTGCGCTTCGCGCTGTTCCAGATTTTCGATATTCACGATAATCACATGGCGCTCTTTTAAGTGATCGCAGACCATCTGCGCGTCCTCCAACCGATCGGGTTTTGAGGACACGAGGACGTAGTTTTCAGGGGTTTTCTGCGGATGGAGACTGACGATGTTATTGCTGTTATTATTTGAGCCGCCGCGATAGCCGCCCCTGCCGTCGGAAGGTCCGCTCCCGCCGGAACGGGAGGACCCGCCGTAAGCTGCGCCGCCCCTGCTGTCGGAAAACCCGCCGCCGCGGTTGCTGCGAAATCTCTGATTTAGCGTACCGCCGTCCGGCTCGGGGTCTTCTTCCTCATATCCCGAATCGCCGTAGTCGCCGCCGTAACCGTCACCATAGCCGCCGTAGCCGTAACCGTCGCCCCCGCCTTCGCCGCGGTAGTATTCATCGTCATTAACCGGTTCTTCAGGCGCTGTGTCAATCCCGGCAAGCGACAACAGTCTGTTCAAAAAAACTCCAGCCATGTGTAGTCCCCTTTTCTTTCGTTACTCGCTGTCTCAACTCGTCATTCGTCTGTACTCAGGCGCGCGATCCAAATAACAGGGTCCCTATCCTGAGCATATTCGCGCCTTCCTCGACCGCAACCTCAAAATCGTTGCTCATTCCCATCGAAAGAATGCACATATCCACATTATGGATTCTTTTGCGGCCGATGTCAAGAGATAGTTCATATAAATTACGAAAATGCCGTCTGTTTTCTTCCGGCGTCCGTGTCAGCGGGGCGACGGTCATCAAGCCGCGTATCCGCAGATTCGGCAGGGCAGCGATTTCCTCGGCCGCGCCGGGCGTGTTTTCGGCGGTAAAACCGAATTTGCTTTCCTCGTTTGCGACATTCACCTGAATCAGAATCTCGACCGTCAGCCCGAGTCTCTGCGCGTTTTTTTGCAGTTCCAGCGCGAGGGGGAGGCTGTCCACGGAGTGGATCAGCGCGGCCTTTCCGACGACCTGACGGACCTTATTTTTTTGCAGATGCCCGATCATATGCCACTCGATCCCCGCGAGCCCCCGGCACTCGTCGGAGCTCTGTTTTTCGCACAGCTCCTGCACATGGTTTTCCCCAAAGGCCGTAAGCCCCGCCGCATAAGCCTCCGCGGCCAGCCACGCGGGTTTTGTCTTTGAGACCGCGATCAGCTTGATCCCGTCCGGGTCGCGCCCGGAGCGCGCCGCCGCCGCGAAAATCCGCTCCCGCACCACGCGCGCGTTTTCGGCGATGTCAAACCCCAAGTCCATGTTCTTTTCTGTCCCCATACCAGCCCCCTTTTGACCTTTCGGCTACCGAACTAATCAGCGGTTTACGTGTTCACATTACTCGGCTTGAGCTACTTCATCAACGCCATGCCGTCCTCAATGTTGGTGGTGTCCCGCACATAGGTGTCATAGCGGCTCACGCGGCCTTCCGAACTTGTCTCGTCCGCGCTTTCGATAATCGCGTAGACGTCGTTCGCGGCGAGCACCCGCACCTTGCGCAAGCTCGCGTTCCCGGCTTTGAGCAGCACGACGCTGGCACTCTGCGTTTGCTCGTCATAGTCTTTCAAACATTTTATCGGGATTTTCAGCCCCTCCTGATATTTCTCAATCACCGCGACGTTGACCGTGCGCGCGTTTAAAAAGTCGAACAGGTACTTGGACAATCGGAGCGCAACCAAGTCCTCCGCCCCGCCCGGATCGCTCCCGATCTCCGCCCCGTCCGGAGCGCTCCCGGCCTCCGCGCCGCCGGAGCGGTAGACGACCTCAGCGTCGTCAAATTCCCGATAAGGTCCGTCGATCCGAAGTCGAACGCGATCCCCGACGGCTAAGTGTTCCAAATAGCCGCCCTGCACCCGGATCAGCAGGTAAAAATCATTGTTTTTCACAATTTTCGCGAAAGGGACTCCGGCATTTACGGCGATCCCCCCGTTTACATATTCCGTCAGATTCAACTTTTTTTGGGAGTCCTCGCGCAGGATCGCCTCAAAACGCGAGATCGTGACGCCTTCGATCCCGCCGGGCAGCAATTCCGACTCCCTGCCGTCCAGCATGAAAGACACATGCCCCGGCGCATCCGCAAGGACGTCGCCGCTGACCTGTGAAACCTGTTCCTCGATCGTCTGCTTTTCCTCCTTCAGAAGGTTGACGCCGGGGTCGTCCGTCTCTTGCGCGCTGTACGCCTCGGCGCGCTTTAAGACGAGGCCGTTGATTTCTTTTGCGCGCTGCGACGCCGTGTAGAGGGAATTGCGGTTCAGCTCCGGGATCATTTTTCGGATCGCCCCGCCGATGTCGAGCTCGATCGTCTCCACTTCCTGCGAAAAGACCGCGCCCTGCCCCAGCGCCTCGTACTGGCTTTTCAGGAGCTGTCTGTTCGTCTGCTTCAAGCGGTTCAAGAGCTCGATCGACATCTCGTTATAGACCGTCGCGACGCGCGCGTTCCCCGCCACGCGGTCGCCTTCGTTGACCGCGGGGATCGAAATACCGTCCGACGCGGGATAGAGCAGGACCTCGTCGCGAATCACGAGCGCCTCCGTGTTGATCGTTTCGGAAAGCGTGCCCTCGCGCAGGATGTCCGTCGCGAGGTTTTTGTCGCTGAACCAATTGAAGGTTGACGGGATATACAGGAGAAGGAACACGGCAAAAATCAGCGCGATACGCGAATTGCGGCTCCGAAGCCGGAGCTTTTGCGGCGCGGTCTGCGGCGTCGCCGTCGGCGGGGACTGCTGCTGCGCGGGCGGCAAGGACTGAGTTTGCCGTTGCAACTGCATCTGCTGCTGGGGCGGCTGTGGCAGTTGTTGCGTCTGCCGCTGCGACTGCGGCGGTGTCGGCAGTTGTTGCGTCTGCCGCTGCTGCGGCAAAGACTGCGGGAGTTGTTGCGTCTGCCGCCGCTGCTGTTGGAGCGGCTGTTGAGATTGGCGCTGCGGCGACTGCGGCGACTGCGGCGGCTGAGCCGACCTGATCCGCTGCGGCTGCGGCGGTTGTTGCTTCTGCAGTTGCGACTGCGGCTGCTGCCGGGTCTGCGCAAGGGACTGCGGCGGCGGTTTTTGAGCTTGCCGCCGCGCGGGCTGCCGCCGGGGTTCGCGCGGTCCGCCCGTCGACCTGTCGGCGCGGAGACCAGCCGTCGGCGCATCAAAACGCGACCCGTCGGCCACCCTCTCCGCCCGATATTCTCTTTCCGAAATATGAACTCTCTCGCTTGCCTTTTCTCTTTTGTCCATCGCACCTAAAACAGTCTTTCCGTCGTGGATAAAACGTTCGTGGATTACAGTTCCTCCAAGTTCGCGAGCGCCGCGAGGCACCCGATTTTCACGCTCTCATAAATCAGCCCGCCCTGCATGTATGCGATATAGGGGGGGACGACCGGGCCGTCCGCGCTCAGCTCAATCGACGAGCCTTGGACAAACGCGCCCGCGGCCATGATCACCGGATGCTCATATCCCGGCATCGCCCACGGCTCCGGTCTCACAAACGAGTCGACGGCCGAGCCCTTCTGAATCCCCCGGCAAAAGGCGATCAGGCGTTCGGGCGATCCGAGTTCGACCGCCTGAATGATGTCCGAGCGGCGCGCATCGACCGCGGGGGATACCGGAAAGCCCGCCTGCTCCATCAGCGCGGCGCAGAACACCGCGCCTTTCAGGCTCTCGGCGACGACATGCGGCGCCATAAAAAAGCCTTGAAACAACATGCGGCCAAGGCCGAGCGTCGGCCCGACATTGCCGCCGAGCCCCGGCGCGGTGAGCCGGTACGCGGCGTTTTTGACATACTCGGCCTTGCCCGCGGCATAACCGCCGGACGGGGCGAGACCGCCCCCGGGATTTTTGATCAGCGAGCCCGCGATCAGGTCCGCGCCGACCTCGGTCGGCTCCCTGTCCTCCACAAATTCCCCATAACAGTTGTCGACGAGCGCGATCAGTCCGGAGCGGATATTTTTCACAAACGAGACCGCCTCCGCGATCTCGTCGATGCGCAGGGCGTCGCGCCAGCCGTAGCCCCGCGACCTCTGGATCAGCACGAGCTTTGTCTGCGGGCGAATCGCGGCGCGCGCCGCCGGAAAGTCGATCCCACCCCCGGGCAGCAGCGGGACTTCGCGGTATGATACGCCGAAGTCTTTCAGGGAGCCCGCGCCCGGCTCGCCGCGCAGCCCGATCAGTTCTTCGAGCGTGTCATACGGCCTGCCCGTAATCGATAAAAGCTCGTCGCCCGGCCTAAGGTTGCCAAAAAGGCAGATCCCGATCGCCTGCGTGCCCGTTGTGATCTGATGGCGCACAAGCGCGGCCTCCGCGCCAAACGCCGCGGCATAGACCTCGTCGAGCGTCTCGCGCCCGCGGTCGCCGTAGCCGTAGCCCGTCGAGCCCGCAAAATGCGTCTCGCTCACGCGCGCGGTCTGCATCGCCCGGATCACCTTTTGCTGATTGCGCGCGGCGACGTCGGAGATCGACGCAAAAGCGCCCGCCGCGCGCCTCTCCGCGCTTTCCGCCCTCTCCCGCAGCTCCGGTTGAACGATATGATCTCCCATATACTTCCTATCCCCTTATTGCGGCGTTGCCAAAGGCAATAATCTATAATCTATCAGCGGATAACGTGTTCACAATCGTCGCCGTGGCCGGGTCAAGGCCCCGTCGTTCGCTCCCGCTCACTTCCACGGCTCGTTGTT
>JAITSR010000216.1 GCA_031287655.1 Clostridiales bacterium | reverse complement strand
CGTCACCGGATGGACGCGCGTCCCAAATGTCGACGAGAGCGTCGTATAACCCGGCAGCGGCCAGTGCATTTCCCCGTCGCGGCTCTTTGGCGCGGCTGCGGCTTCGGTCGCGGCAGGGGATTTTGCTTCGGCCGCGGTCGATTCTGCCTTTGCGGCCGTCGAATCGGATTGTGCGGCCGCAGTCTCTGCCGCAGCCCTCTGCGCGGAGGCCCGCTCCGCGGCAGCTTTTTCCGCGGCCGCTTTTTCCGCCGCGGCCTTCGCGGCAGCGGCCGCCGCCGCGGCTTCCGCCTCCGCCTTTTTTGTGAGCTCCCGAATTTCACTCTCGAGCTTTTTGGACTGATCCTCCAACTCGCCCTCCAAGGAGTCGAGCCGTTCAATCTTTGTCTGCAAGCCCGAGAGTCGGCTGATAAGTTCCTCGCGCGTCAGGCTGAGTTCCTCGATCGCCCGCTGCTGGACGTTGACCTTGCCTTCGGTCTCCTGCGCGAGCGAGGCCTGAATCGCGCGCTTGTATTCCATGTCCGCGAGCGCGGCCTTGTAGTCCTCAAGCACCTCGCCGTCATGGTCAGAGATCACCGAAAAAAGTTCGACCTTTTCCATAAAACTCGTGATGTCGCTCGAAGCGAGCAGCGACTCGAGTGTCGAGCCGTCCGTGTTCATATACATGCCGCGCACGCGGGACAGCATACGTTCGCGCTGCGCAAGGCAGTTTTCCTCCGCTTCCACGCAGGCCCGGTTCACGTTGTCAAGCTCCGTCTCGTAGTATCGGAGGCGCTCGACAAGCTCGTTATACGTCATCTCGCTCTCCGCCTTGACGCCTTCGAGCGCCGCCTTTTCTTCCTGCAGCCGCTCGCTCTCGCCAAGGTTTTCCTGCCGTTCCTGCCGGACGCCGCCGAGCTGCTCGTCGACACCTCTTTGCTCCTGCTTTTTTGAGTCGATCGCGGCGCCTGTGCCAAACGCGCCGGAGCCGCCCGAAAACACGACCGCGGCGGCGAGCAGCAGCACGAGACACCGTTTTGTGTAATGTTTCACACAACTATTCACACGATTCTTCACACAGCTACTTGCACCGCATTTCACACAATTTTTCACGCCGTTCTCCACACATCTTTTCTGATTTAGATTCCTCTTTGCATCCCAAAAGCCGCTACACGCGCAGGTATTTCCGCGTTGACTGCACGCTGCCGACCGCCCCGACGCCTACGCCGATCAACAGGTAGACGACCAGCAAAAGCGTCGACACATGCCCGACTCCGACGAGCCGGAACAGGTCGTCCGTGACCCCCGCAAGCTCCAAATTAAAGTTGTTTTCAAGGAATTTGTACCCAAAACCCGTGACAAGGAACGCAAACGTCGCGCCGACGACGCCGATGATCGCGCCCTCTATCACAAACGGCCAGCGGATCAGCCGTTCCGTCGCGCCGATGTAGCGCATGATGCTGATCTCCCCGCGCCGCTCAAACACCGTGAGCCGGATCGTATTGGAAATGATAAAGACCGCAAACAGCATCGGGATCGCGACGATTACCGCGCCGAACAGCTTCGCCCAGTTCGAGACCCTTGTGATCAGGCCGATCGTCCGCTTGGGGTATGATATTTTTTCAATTTGCGGCATTTGCCCGGCCCGGCTGACAAAGTCGTCGATTTGCCCGGGGTCGTCGAGCTTTATGATGAACGAGACCGGCAGGAAATCCGGCCCGATCCCGCTCAGAAGATCCGAAGTGTCGCCGAGCATGTCTTTTGCGCGCTCATACGCTTCTTCTTTTGTGATCCGCGTAAACTCTTTGAGCCCCGGCTCGCGCAAAAACTCCCGCTCAAGCGCGTCCACCTCCGCGTCGTCGAGGTCGAAACGGCAATATACCTGAATTTGAGGCTTCTCACCGAGCGCTTTGACGTTTTCGTCGATGTTAAAAATCACCAGCAGAAATATCCCCAGAATCACAAGCGCCGCCGTAATGATGGCGCAGGACGCGAAAAACATCAGTTTGTTGCGGAAAAAGTTTTGGAAGCCTTCCCTAAAAATAAAGCGCAGCGTCCGCAGTCTCATTCTCGTAAAGCCCTTTCTGCTGATCCCGGACGACGGCGCCCTGATGAATCTCGACGACGCGCATCTGCATGCTGTCGACGATCTCGCGCTTGTGAGTCGCAACAATCACAGTCGTCCCCCTCCTGTGAATGTCGTACAGCAAATACATGATGTCCATCGACGTACCCGGGTCGAGATTCCCGGTCGGCTCGTCGGCGATCAGAATCGGCGGTTCGTTGATCAGGGCCCGGGCGAACGCGACGCGCTGCTGCTCCCCGCCGGACAGCTCCGAGGGGTACATATCCGCCTTGCGCGAGAGCCCGACCCGCGCGAGCGCGCCGGGTACCCGCCGCCGAATCTCCCGCGGCGCCGCCTCGACGATCTCCATCGCGAACGCGACGTTTTCATAGACCGTCTTGCGCGGCAGCAGCCGGAAGTCCTGAAACACAATGCCAATGCTCCGGCGCAGGAACGGCACCGCGCGGCGATCGATCTCCGACACGCGCCGACCGTTGATGACGACCGCGCCTTCCGTCACATCCTCCTCTTTGAGCAGGAGCTTTAGCAGGGAAGTTTTGCCCGAGCCGCTCAGGCCGACGATGAAAACAAACTCGCCCCTCCCCACAAAAAGGTCGACGCCGCGCAGCGCGACCGTACCGTTTGGATAGACTTTCGTAACGTTGATGAACTCAACCACGCGCTTATGGCCCCTTTGCGTTCAATTTGTCTTTTGTATGCGCTCTGTTCCCGTTTGCCGGCGTATTCTTTTTGTTACAGTACGCGCTCGCCCTTGTCTAAATATTTTTTGACGAGCATGGACACCTTGAAGATGATCGCGTCGTCAAAGTTCCTAAGGTCGAGCCCCGTGATCTTTTGAATTTTGTCGAGCCTGTATACAAGCGTGTTGCGGTGGACATACAGCAGCCGCGACGTCTCGCTGACGTTCAGGTTGTTCTCAAAGAACTTCTGGATCGTCAGGATCGTCTCATTGTCGAGCGACTCATACGCGCCCTTCGCGAACACCTCGTCCAAAAAGAGCTTGCACAGCGTCTCAGGGAGCTGGTAGATCAGCCGCCCGAGGCCGAGGCTGTTGTAGTTGATCACGGATTTGTCGCTCTCAAAGATGCCGCCGACGAGCAGCGCGGTCTGCGCCTCCTTGAACGAGCGCCCGATCTCGCTGATCATCTCAACCGGCGTGCCGACGCCGATCTTCGCCTTGATCATCGACTCCGTGTTCAGCGTGTCGATGATGTTCTTTGCGATCTGGTTGATCTCCCGCGTATCCTCCCCGCCTTTTAACTCCTTGATCAGCGCGGTGTTTTCGTCGTCGATCACGATCACAAAGTCCTTTAACCGGTCCGGAAAGAGGTTTTGGACGATCTCGTGCGAATAGATTTCCTGATCCTTTTCGAGGCGGATGATCAGGGCGACGCGGAGCGCCCGCGCGGAGATATGCAGCTCCTTTGCGCGGATCGAGATGTCGCCGGGCAGAATGTTGTCTAAGATAATCTGCTTGATGAAGCTGTTTTTGTCGTACTTTTCCTCATAGTAGAGTTTGATGTTGAGGACGCTGATTGCCGCGAGCTCGAGATACCGCTCGGTCTGCTCGCCCGCGTCGCTGATGAAAATCACATATTCCGGCTTATCCCGGACGACGACCTTGTGATACGCGATTCCGCCTTCCGCGTGCCAGAGGTCCTCGCTTTCCAAAAATGCGTCAATCACCGGCTCAACACTTTCAAAAACTTTGCCGTCCGTACAGGAGAGAACCACACCGGCGTCGTCCGCAAGGCCGAACTCGCTCCCCGTGATCTCTTTGATGCTGCCCACAAAGCCGTCAAACAGTCGATTCATATGTATTGTCCTCCAACGTTTTTCCGTTTTATTCTATCATATTATAATGGAAAAATGAAGGGGCTGAGAAATTTTCGTAAACAACCCTTCGCGTGGCCTTGCGCGAGGCTCTGCGTGGGGGCGGGCGGAACTATTTGCCGGTCAATTGCAGCACAATGATTGCGGTGAGACTCGTGATCAAGAGGAAAGCCGCAAAGAGCAGCAGGCCGACGTTCACCCGGCCCCGCCCGGCAGCCGCGCCCTCGGGGCCGTCCGCGCGCCCGCCGCCCTGACGCCCGTCTGGGAGCAGCCGCGCCGCCCGCAGCGCCTTCATCAGCGGTTTATAGACAAAGAGGATGATCGCCGCGTTCAGGCAGCCCTTGATCAGGTTAAACGGCAGGAACACCGGCACAAGCATCGCCGCGACCTGTTCGCGCGGCCAGCCGGTATAGATCGGCGTGATCAGATAGTTCCACAGCAGCATGGCGCCGGTCATCAGGAGCGCCCCCGCGACAAGCCCGGTTACCGCGCCGCGCGCCGTGCGCCGCCTGTGATAGACGAGCGACGCCGTGCAAGTGAACGCCGCCGCCGCGAGCAGGTTCATCACAAAACCCCAAATCCCGGTTGTGCTCACGGTGAACATCTCGATCAGCGCGACGACGAACGCCGCGCCGAGCGCCGCCAGCGGCCCGTACAGAAAACCCCCGATCGTCAATATTACGTCCTTGGGCTCGTATTTCAGGAACGGCGCGGACGGCATAAAGTGGACGCCCGCGAGCATGACGACATACGCGATCGCGGCAAGCATCGCGATCCCTGTAACCTGTTTGGTCCGTGATTTCATGTAATTACCCCCTTTATTTTTTCCGATATTATTTTCGCTGCCGCAAAAGAGCGGCCGGCTGCCAACAAAAAACGCGCCTGTGGAAAATCTCCAAGGCGCGTACACTTGATACGCTGTGTTCGAGGCAATGCGGGCGATAAACGGCCCGGCGTCCCCAAACATCTTCTCCCATCCAGACTTTACTGTCGGTATTGGATTCACACCAATTCCACGCGTTACCGCGCTCGCGGACTCTACCGCCGGTCGGGGATCGCACCCTGCCCTGAAGATCGCTATTCACTTTTCTTCCATCGGAACGAACGTACAATCGCGCGCACATACGCCCGCGCGTCCGTTCCCGCCTGTCTTATGTGAAAATTCTACCATCGGCGGATGGGCCTGTCAAGCGGAGCGAGCAGTCCGCTTTATTGATGGATTAGTCGCAGCTCAGACTGATTGTGCCGCCAAATTCTCTATCTCTCCCAATTCCAATCCTGTTGCTTTTTGGATGTTATCATGGCTCATGCCCATGTTGAGCAGACGCCTCGCTATCCTACACTCTGCTTCATATTCCGCATCCGCCATATCCGCCTCATAATCTGCGACCGCTCTTTCAACCAAACTCATAACTTCACGCTCCTCCTTGCTCAGGCTAGATACTGCCAAAAGTTCGACGGCTCTCTGGATATACGCCGGTGCGCTAGTGGCTACTTCGCCGCTTACGAAATAGTCGTGCCAGTATCTTTGATTTGCAGTTTCTAGTTTTGCTTTGTCTTTGCCCAACTCAAAATACGCTTGCTTGAAGAGCTTTCTGTCTGGCCGGAGTTCCCGCTTCGGGTCGTAGGGTTCAAAAATCCTTAGCGGGTGTTCGTCTGTGTAATGATTCTCGCCTAGAATAATCAGCTGGTATACCGGCTTTAAGCTGGAGTACCGGTTCACTCTGGGAGTAATTCCCTTTGCTTTAGCTTCAGCAACAATTTTGGCCATTTTTTCAGCTTCATTGTAATTGCTGCGGTAATCGTCGCACAGATAGAGGAAAAAACGTTCGTCAAAGTACCTCAGCTTTTTCATCTGCAATTCACCGATAAAATCAGCCGTTATCATTGAGGCACTAACGTCTTTGATACTTTGTCTCAGAGTCGATATTTCCTTCTTCTCCACCAATTCCCTATACGCATCAATGCTGTAGGGCATTTTGAAGATGAGTTTCTTTGGCATAAGCCCAAAGAAATCATGGATTAACCCAATGGTTATATCCTCGTTACCATTGCTTGCGAACGTTTTTTTATACATCAAGTCGTTTGTCGGCTGTACCTTATCTTGAGCCAATCATTCTCCCCCTTAATACGCATCGTCGGTTCACAGGATGAATTGTCAAGGTTCTATTTATCTTATCCCTGCTAATCATAGCATGTTTTCTCCAAAATGCAAGAACGCATCGCGCGCACTTTGAACCTATCGCCCACTCTATAATTGAAATTATTTTTGTTAGGCGCCTTGACAAACTCCGAGAAGTATAATATATTTATTAAGGTACATAACTAAAATACAATAAATGAAAGGTTGGTCTAATTATGAAAACTTTAACACAATCAGAAAAACTCTTTATGCAGTTTCAGCGCGGCGCAGGTTTGATCGGGCGCGGCCGCCCTCATCACCACGGCGGCGGCCACGGGCAGGGCTATGTCTTATCCCTGCTAGCTGATGCGCCGCAGAGTCAAAAGGAACTTCTTGAAAAACTCGGCGTCCGCGCGGGTTCACTCAGTGAACTGCTCGGCAAGCTGGAAAACACGGGTTTCATCACGCGTACAAAAGATGAAAAAGACAGCCGCGTTGTGAATGTGACCATCACAGAAGAAGGGAGAACGTTTGCTGCTGAACACGCGCGCCGCCATGAAGAGGCCGCGGACAGCCTTTTCTCCGCGCTGGACGACGATGAAAAGGCGACGCTGAGTCTCTTACTCGAAAAGCTCACGGAGGTTTGGAAACGGGAACGCGGGCCGGATGATTGCGGGCATCGGCGCCACGGGCATCACGGACACGGGGACAGCGGGGAACATCATCACGGACACCGCCGCGGCAGGGAAGACCAAGCCCAAGAAAGCGTCGGCGGCGAAGAACGGCACAGCCGCGGGCATAACCACGGCGAGGGACACGATGAGCATAGGCATCATAATTACGGCGAGGGACACGATGGACATAGACATGGCGACAGCGAAGCAATTGCGGAATATCCTAACGGGCAGGAATCGTTACAATGATTCGTTTGATACGGGGACGCCTAAAGGGGGCGGCTATGCGCCGCCCCCTTTAGGCGTCCTTGCGCGCGTCCGGCGCGTAGTCCTTGCGCATGAGCGCGCGGATATAGCCGCGCTCCTTTGCCGTCGAATCGACATAGAAGCCGCGCCCGTAATAAAAGCGCATGATATTTGCGTTTTTGGCCGCCGTGTAGAGTTCGAGCGAGGCGACGCCTCTTTCCGACAGCACCTTGTCGACGAGGTTCATCAGCGATTTGCCGATCCCGATGTTGTGATACCCGGAGACGACCCCGAGCTTTGAGAGCAGCGCGGGCGCCCCCTCCCGAAGCGCGACGCGCACAGTCCCGACGGGGATGCCGTCCATGATCGCGATGAACACGTCGGCCGCCTCAATGCCGCGCTCAATCGCCTCGACGCTCTCTAGCATCGCGTCAAGCGGGAGCGGAATCCCCGAGCGCTCGATATACTCGGAGACCGAGTTTTTCAGGATTCCATAGATCGCGTCGGCGTCCTCCCGGACGGCCTTTCTAATGATGAATGAATATTCCATGCTAATATTGATTCCTGTTTGTATATTCTATTCCTTTAATTATTCCCCATCAGTGTGACGAGGACCGCCTTTTGCGCGTGCAGCCTGTTCTCGGTCTCGTCGAACACGCGCGACGCGGGACCTTCGATCACATCCTCCGTGACCTCATAACCCCGGTAGGCGGGCAGGCAGTGCATAAAAATCGCGTCGGCCTTCGCCTTTCCAAACAGCGCCGCGTCCACCTGATAGCCGGAAAACTGCTTTGCGCGCTCCGCCTTCTCCGCCTCCTGCCCCATGCTGACCCATGTGTCCGTGTAGACGACATCCGCGCCGATCACGGCCTCCGCCGGGTCGGTCGTGATCGTGACCCGCGAGCCGGACGCCAGCGCGGCCTCTCGCGCCTGATCGACATACTTTTGCGGGCACGCGAACGCGGCGGGGGTCGCGACCGCGATGTCCATCCCCACCTTTGGACAGCCCTGCAAAAGCGTGTTCGCAACATTGTTCCCGTCTCCGACATACGCGAGTTTCAGACCTTTCAAGCCGCCCTTGCACTCCCGGACCGTCATAAGGTCCGCGAGAATCTGGCAGGGATGCGTGTCGTCCGTCAGGCCGTTGATCACCGGAACCGAACCATACCGCGCGAGCCCTTCGACGTCGGCCTGCGCGAACGTGCGGATCATGATCGCGTCGATGTAGCGCGAGAGCACCCGCGCCGTGTCGCAGATCGGCTCGCCGCGTCCGAGCTGCAAGTCGGAAGCGTTCAGGGCGAGCGGATAGCCGCCCAGCTGGTACATGCCCGCCTCAAACGATACGCGCGTCCGGGTCGACGATTTTGTAAAGATCATGCCAAGCGTCTTGCCCGCGAGCAGGGGATGCGCCACACCCGCCTTTTTTTCTTTTTTCAGCTTTTGGGCGAGCTCAATCAATTCAAGAAATTCCC
>JAITSR010000005.1 GCA_031287655.1 Clostridiales bacterium | reverse complement strand
GCATAAAAGGTACTCCACGTCGGCAAGACCTACGCGTCCATCCCCAGTATAGTCGTCCACCTCTGAAATTTCAATTTTATGCGGTGTGCGCGTTGTTTTGTTTTCTGGTGTTTCGTGGTCAAAAAGCGAGAGTTGCGTATTGGCTATAGGAGAACCAACATAGCAGGTCGCAATTAGCTTCTTCAAGCCTAACGAATTGAAGTTGATAGCAAAATATTTGAAAAAGTTGCTTTCATAAGGGTCGTCGCAGTTGCACAATACGACCTTGCCCTCAAAATGCCCCTTGTAGTGTTTGAGTTCGCTCTCTATAAGCGAAAGCTGCGTATAGAATTCGTCGGCTTTATCCGCTCGCGACGAATGTAAGTTGCTGTTGCCGTTTTTTACCGCCACTTTATTCACCTTCGTTATCATCGCCTTTCATTTCTACGACGTCGGCAATATTACATTTCAAAGCTGTGCAGATTTTTGCAAGTGTCTCCAACGCCACAGGTTCGTTCTTACCTAACTTGGCGATTGCGTTTGTGCTAACCCCCGCCAGTGCCCTTAGCTCTGTACGTTTAACGCCCTTGTCTATTAACAACTTCCACAGCCCATTATAACATATTGCCATCGCAGCCCCTCCAAGTCAACATTTCCCTAACCTATACATAATACTATAGCACATCTCCACGAGAAAACCAAGCTTTAATTTGCTTTATATGATTTTTAGTTGATATTGTCATTTTCTGAATCGCAAATCACTATGGCCCGGCTCTGACCCGTTACACCTTTACGCCCGGAGGGGGATATGCGGGCGGCTATTGGCCGCCCGCATATCCCCCCACCTGCAATTCCATATCGACCCGGAGCGCTCCGGCGCGGCTTAACGCAGCTTGATGTGGACCTCGCGGAGCTGCGCCTCCGTGACCTCCCCGGGCGCGCCCATCATCGTATCCTGCGCGCTGCTGTTCATCGGGAACGCGATCACCTCGCGAATATTTTCCTCGCCAAGGAGCAGCATGACGATCCGGTCGAGGCCCGGGGCCATGCCCGCGTGCGGCGGCGCGCCGTAGTGGAACGCGTTTAGCAGCGCGGGGAATTTTGTCGTGAGCTCTTCCTCGGCGTAGCCCGCGATCTCAAACGCCTTTTTCATGATGTCCGGCCTGTGGTTGCGCACCGCGCCGGACGACAGCTCGACGCCGTTGCACACGATGTCGTACTGATACGCGAGGATTTCAAGCGGGTCCTTTGTCTCCAGCGCGGCGAGTTCGCCCTGCGGCATTGAAAACGGGTTGTGCGTAAACGCGAGCTTGCCGCTCTCGGCGTCGATCTCATACATCGGATAGTCGACGATAAAACAGAAGCGGTACGCGCCGGTCTCGATCAAATCCAACCGCGCGCCGAGCTCGCTCCGGATTTGACCGGCATATTTGTTCACGAGCGCCGGAACATCGGAGATGAAGAACAGCGTGTCGTCCGGCTTCAGCGAGAGAGACGCGGCAAGTTCCCGCTGCTTTTCGGGGGACAGGAATTTTGCGATCGGCCCCTTCAGCTCGGGCGCGGGCGCTGCGGCGGCTGCGCTGTCAGGCGCGGCGGCTGTGGGAACGTCAGGCGTCGCGGCGGCGGTGGCGGCGGTTCCCGTCTGCGCGCCGACCGAAACGTAACCGAGCCCCTTCATCCCGATCTCCGTTGCATAGTCGACCATCCTGTCAAAGAACGACCGCGGCCTGCCCGCGCAGTTGCGTACGACGATCCCGCGCACCTGTTGGCGTTGGAACGCCTTAAACTCGACGTCGGCGAAGAAATCCGTCAAATCGCAAATCACGAGCGGGTTGCGCAGATCCGGCTTGTCCGTGCCATAGCGCAGCATACTCTCGCGGTACGGGATGCGCGGGAACGGCGGGGGCGTCACGGCGCCGCCCTCCGTAAAGCGCGTGAACGTGTCAAACATCACGTCCTCCGCGATTTGAAACACGTCCTCCTGCGTCGCGAACGACATCTCAAAGTCGAGCTGATAAAATTCTCCCGGAGCGCGGTCGGCGCGCGCGTCCTCATCGCGAAAGCACGGCGCGATCTGGAAGTAGCGGTCAAAGCCCGACACCATAAGGAGCTGCTTGAACTGCTGCGGGGCTTGCGGCAGCGCGTAGAACATGCCGTGGTGCTTGCGGCTCGGCACGAGGTAGTCGCGCGCGCCCTCGGGCGACGAGGCCGTGAGGATCGGCGTCTGTATCTCAAGAAAGCCGTGCGCCGCCATGCGCTCGCGCAAAAACGCGATTACCTTCGCGCGGAAGATGATTTTTTCATGGACTTCCGGGTTGCGGAGATCAAGAAAGCGGTATTTGAGGCGGAGTTCCTCGCGGGTTTTGTGCGATTCGCGGATCGGGAACGGCAGCTCCGCGGCCGCGTGGCTCAACACCTCGACGTCCCGCGCGCGCAGCTCGATTTCACCTGTCGCGAGCGCGGGGTTGACGGTCTCGGCATCGCGCGGCGTGACCTCGCCCAAAATCGACAGCACGCTCTCGCGGCTCACGCCGGCCAGCCGCTCGCGGAGCCCGGCGTCATGAAAGACGATCTGTGTGAGACCGTAGTGGTCGCGCAGATCGAGGAACAGGATGCCGCCGTGGTCGCGGATCGTGTCGACCCAGCCCGCAAGGCGCGCCTCCGCCCCGACGTCCGAGGGGCGCAGCTCGCCGCAGGTCCGCGTCCGAAAGCGCCCGTCCGGGCGGCACTGCCGCTCACTTTTATTTTCGTATGATAAATGGTCTGCCATATTCCATATCCTTCCATCCATTTATTTTCGGGATTTAAGAATCCAGCTGCTTTCGCAGCTCGGCCTCCACCGACTTAGGGTGCGCGGAGCCCTTCAAGATTTTATTGCACTGGCCCATAAAAAAGCCAAAGACCTTCGTCTCGCCGTCTTTATAGGAGCGCACGGCGTCCGGTCTCTCGGCGAGCACGCTCCGCACGGTCGCGGCGAGCGCGTCGGGGTCCTCGCGGATCCGCATGTTGTGCGCCTCGACGATCGCCTCCGCGGATTTGCCCTCGCCCAGCGTCAGGGCGACGGCTCGCTTCGCGTTGTTCGCGCTGATCTCCCCGGCGGCGGCCATGCCAAGGAGCTTTACGAGGTCGCCCGCGTCCATGCCGACGCGCTCCGCGCCCGTCTCCCCGACGTGGCGCAAAATCTCGCCGCGCACCATGTTCCCGGCCTCCCGCGGGTCCGCGCCGAGCGCGACGGCCTCGTCATAAAAGTCTGAAACAAATTTGCGCGCAAGCAGTGTCTCGGCGTCCGCGGCCGACATGCCGTACTGCCCGATATAACGCTCCCGGCGCGCGCCGGGCAGCTCGCCGAGCGAGGCGCGCAGACGCCCGACAAACTCCGCGTCAAGCTCGAGCGGCAGGACGTCCGGGTCGGGGAAGTAGCGGTAGTCGTGGGCGTCCTCCTTGCTGCGGAGCGGCGCGGTCTCGCCCGTGCCTTCCAAAAAGCGGCGCGTCTCTTGAACGACGCGGTCCCCGCCCTCGATCAGCCGAATTTGCCGTTCGGCCTCATGCTCGATCGCGAGCGCGACATGACGGAAGCTGTTCAGGTTCTTCACCTCCGCCCGCGTACCGAGCTCCGCCGCGCCCTCCGGCATCACGGAGACATTCGCGTCGACGCGCAGACTGCCCTGCTCCATCTTGCCGTCGCACACGCCCGCATACACGAGCGCCATGCGCACCTGTTCGATAAACGCGGCCGCCTCGTCCGCCGAGCGCATGTCCGGTTCGGTCACGATCTCGATCAGCGGCACGCCGCAACGGTTGAAATCAACGCGCGTCACGTTTCGCGCGCCGTCGTGGATCAGCTTGCCCGCGTCCTCCTCGAGGTGGATATGGTTCAGTCGGATCAGGCGGCCGCCGACCTCGAGCCCGCCGCCGAGGCAGAGCGGCGCGTAGAGCTGGGAAATTTGATAGGCCTTCGGCGAATCCGCATAAAAGTAGTTCTTGCGGTCCCAGCGCGTCCAGCGCGCGATCTCGCAGCCGAGCGCGAGTCCGGCCTTCACGGTCTGCTCGACGGCGCTACGGTTCAGTACGGGCAGCGCGCCGGGCAGCCCGAGGCAGGTCGGGCAGACGTTTTCGTTCTCCGCGCTGCCAAACGTGTTCGGGCAGCCGCAGAACACCTTTGTTTGCGTGAGCAGCTCGGCGTGGATTTCGAGGCCGATCACCGTGATATAGCGCGTTTGCGCGGCTGTGCTCATAAAAACCGATCCTTTCCCCGTGTATGCCGGATTTTCCCTACATTATATATCCGGGCGGGTCTTTTCGTTTAAATTCTCTTTCGTGCGCGTCCGCGAGGGAGAGCACGAGCGGGTCGGCCCAGCGGCGGCCCGTGATCATCAGGCCGACCGGCAGCCCGCCATCCTTCGTGTAGCCGCAAGGCGTCGAGATCGAGGGCAGCCCCGCGAGCGCCGCGCTGACCGTGCAGATGTCCGCGACGTACACCTGAGCGGGGTCGTCCGGAATTTTGCCCGTCTCAAACGCGACGGTCGGCGCGACGGGCGAGAGCAGCGCGTCAAATTCCCGAAACACCTCGTCGTACTGCGCGCGCACAACCCCCGCGAGATGGACGGCTCTTTTGTAATACGCGTCGTAATAGCCGGACGAGAGCGCGTAGGCCCCAAGCAGGATACGGCGCTTGACCTCGCGGCCGAAGCCCTCGGCGCGGCTCCGCGCGACGAGCTCTCCGTAGCTTTTCGCGTCGGCGGCGCGGTGACCGTAGCGCACGCCGTCAAAGCGTGAGAGGTTCGCGGACGCCTCGGCGCTCGAGATCAGATAATAGGCCGGGACGGCGTGGCGCAGCATCGGCAGGCTGACCTCCGTGACGGTCGCGCCCGCGCGCTCGTACCACTTTGCGGCCGCGTAAACGGCGTCGCGCACCTCCGCGTCAACCTCGCCGCCGAGCAGCTCCCGGATTAGCCCGAGGCGCAAACCTTTTGGACTCCTCCCGAGACGCGCCGCGCAAGGCTCCCTGCCGTGGACGGACGTCGTCTGGTCGTGGGGGTCCGGGCCCGAAATCGCGTCGAGCATCAGCGCGCAGTCGGAGGCCGAGAGCCCGAGCGGGCCGACCTGATCGAGCGACGACGCGAACGCGATACAGCCGTAGCGCGACACGAGACCGTAGGTCGGCCTGTGCCCCGTGACGCCGCAAAACGACGCCGGCTGGCGCACCGAGCCGCCTGTGTCGGAGCCGAGCGCCGCGGCGCACATACCCGCGGAAACCGCGGCGGCGGCCCCGCCTGAGGAACCGCCCGGCGCGCGCGTGAGATCGAACGGGTTTTGGGTCGGTTTGTAATACGAGTTCTGCGTCGTCGCGCCCATCGCGAACTCGTCCATGTTCAGCTTCCCCAAAAAAACGGCGTCCTGCGCGCGGAGCCGCCCGACGACGGTCGCGTCATAGGGGGGGCGGTAGCCCTCGAGAATCTTCGACGCGCATGTCGTCGGCATGTCGCGCGTGCAGAGGTTGTCTTTGAGCGCGACGGGGATGCCCGTCAGCGGCCCCTGTTCCCCCGCGTCGATCCGCGCCTGCGCGCGCGCCGCCGCCGCGGCGAGCCCCTCCCGGTTCACATAAAGGAACGCGCCGACGCCGTCGTCCAGTTTCTCTATTTTACCCGCGTATTCACCCGCGAGTTCCGCCGCGGAGACCTCCCGCGCGTCCAGCATCTTTCGCAGCTTTGTAAGTAACATGCCGCTCCGCCCCCTTCCTTGTGTAAAAAACATGCCGCGCCGGCCCGGCCCCCGGCCCCAACGCCGCTACTCCATCATGCGCGGGATCGTGAAGCCGTCCGCGCCTTCCGCGGGCGATTGCTCCAAAAACCGCGCGGGCTCAATCTCGCGGAGCGCGGCGTCCTCGCGCAGCTGATCCGCCGACACGCCGGGCGCTTGATATTCCCCGCCGCCCATGTCGACCGCGTGCAGCGAGTCCATCAACTCGATGATCGACTCCATGTCCCGCCGCAGGCCCTCGGACTCCGCTTCGCCGAGCTCGAGCCGCGCGAGCGACGCCAAGTGCGTTATATCCTTTTGTTCCAGCATATCGACGACCTTCCTTCCCGCCTCCGCCTTCTCGTTCCAACGCGCTCCGACCGTAACGCCAATCTGTGACGCCGCCGTCCGAAAACAAAAATCCCCCGGAAATCGCCGTTCGATTTCCGAGGGACGAGACCACATTCCGTGTGAATCCCGCGGTGCCACCCACGTTGACGCGCGCGCCGCGCGTCCGCTTTCGTTTTGCCGTATTCATTTTGTACGCGTCGTCCGCGCCGCCCGGCGCCGTCCAACTCCGCCCGCGCCCGCCCGCGTCCATCCGCTAAAATCGTGAAAAGCCTCAAATCCCGCAACCGACCCGAACGGCGCTCCCAGCCGCGGCGCCGTATCTCTGTCGGGGGTCCATCGGGAGAGGTCCCCACATCGTTAGCGGTATCTTAACACGCCGCCCCCGATAAGTCAAATCCGTATCAAAGCAAAATTTGCAGGCACAATCCACAACGGCGGTCAAGAAATCCCGGCTTGCGCATGATACAGACAATACCCGCCTACTGTGATTGTTCTGCTTGCATCACAGTGAAACCATATTGATCCGTATCTGATATTTCTGGTATGTTAAACTCTATGCCGGAGAACTGAGA
>JAITSR010000452.1 GCA_031287655.1 Clostridiales bacterium | reverse complement strand
ATTAATCTTTTGAAATTTTCCATTCGCCGCCAATTCCTGCTTTACTCCACCGTATCGAATTTCTTCGACAAACAAGCCATACTCATAATGATGTGAACCAATCGTCAGTTTCTCCTGATCCTCCGAATATGTGAGTCTTGAAGCGGAAGGCGTATATGTTGCCATTTCCGGTGTGACCGGCGTCCATTCCTTATCGCCTATGTATAACGTATCGGAAGTGTTATCATACTCTACAACCTGCTTAAAGGCGTTAGCAAAAGCCTGAATGGGTATATAGAGCTGATCGTTGTAGCGGATCGGGCGGAGCACAGAGCCGTTTGAGTCTGTAGGTTCATATGGCTGATTGTTCAGCATCATCTTGGTAGACGACTTGTCCACATCTGGCTGTTGTCCCGCCTGTGTCGACTCAGCATCATCGGCCGCGTTATCATCTGCTCCATCACCCACATATGATCCGTTATTTTGAGTTCGTGCGGCGTCACTGTACTCGTTTGCGTTATTGCCGATTGCCAAATGCAGAATATTGTCTACAAAAATACCGATTACAAATGCGGCGGCAGCTATCAAGATCGTTCGGAGCACAGTATGTTTTTTCTCATACTTTGGTGGTTCGTTTACTACATAAACTGGTTCTGTCGCAGAATCTGATACAGATTCTGATCGGGTAGTCGGCTGTGTTCCTTCTGATTTGTGGATTGCGCTAGCAAGCAACTGCCACAACTGAATCCCAAAGAGGATGTGCGCCTCCATCTTTTTGGGGTAAAAAGCAGACTCTGACCAATTCAATTCACGTTGAATGTCGATAAGAGGTACTGCGTCTATTCGATACAGCATCTCAAGAATCTGATAATAAGTGCCGCCATCTTTCTCGTAGCCTTGAACCGCTGATAGCGCTTGATATATAAGGCTGACATAAAACTGATCATCGGCAGGGGCTTTATCGTATTCGCATGCATTGCTTTTGTCGAGACAGACAGAGTTGAAAAAATCAATCACCGAAGTTCCCAGATGTTTTTGAGGAATAATGCCCTCGACAAAATCTGATGATCCGGTTGATGTCGGATTATCCCGCACGATTCGATATTGATCCAAGACCCCGCTAACCATATTCTCAACAGAATCCATATCGAGCCGCAGTTGACTGCACAATACTTCAAGGCGCCCCAATACTTTTGATTTCTTGCTCATATTGACCAACCTCCGCAAAATAGTCCTGTCGAAAGCACTCCGATGACATCATACGTTCAGGCTGTCTCATCTATTGAAGATATGGAAATATTATGTGAATCAGCAAGATATGTCAATAGAAATTCTGTCTTTTCATAAAATTTGGAGCGCTTTGAACTTTTTTCGGAGCACTCCGTTCTTTTTACTATCAAATACATCGCAAGTTCGGAGTACTCCGACTAGGAATCAGTAGTTCTCCATCATATCTTTCATACTATAATGATCGCACGGTTCCGCAGAGCCTCTATAGCACAAAGCGGACCTCGAAAATTGTTGAGGTAATTTGTATGAGTATGTGCGAGATTCGCAACCCTGAAAACAGGCTTGTGTACCGCGTAAACAAACGAACAAGAACAGTTGAGGGGAGGATCAATGCAAAACTGGCAAAAGGACAGGAACGATCGAAAATTCAAGACTTCTGACGGAACGACCGCCAGTATCATCACGGTAGATGGTGTCGACGTTAAGGTTTGCGATGAGGTCTACGCGGTATATGCACAGTCATAAGTTCAAGGGTATCAAACAAAAATCAAGGCTCATGAATCTGCTCACGAGCCTTGTCTTTCTTGCGCTATGGAGACGAGGGGGATCGAACCCCTTACCTCTTGAATGCCATTCAAGCGCTCTCCCAGGTGAGCTACGCCCCCGTGAAACCAGTCTGCCGAAGCGAATTTATTATACAATGCGCGCGCGGCGCTTGTCAAATTTTTGTGCGCGCGAATGTACGCGCGAATCGGTTTGGCCGGGCAGCCGGGCAGCGGACCGCGAGCGCCGATTACTGCGAGCGCCGCAGCCGCAAGCGCCGCAGGCGCGAGTGCCGCGGCGGGCTTGTGATTTCGGCCGGGCCGGCATATAATGGTGCGCGGAAAACGAGTATCAAACGGAGAGGACTATGGAGAAGGATCAAACGGAAATAACAACAAAAGAGCGCGGGCAGGCGGGCCCCGCGCCTTCGTACCGGACGACGTTGTTTGCGTGTTATGTCGGGTATATCGCGCAGGCGGTCAACGTCAACCTGTTCGCGGTGATCTTTATCCCGCTGCGCGAGCGGTTCGGCCTGAGCTACACGCAGTTCGGGACGCTCGTATTCGCGAACTTTCTCGCGCAGCTCACGATCGACATCGCGCTGAGCCGCGCGGTCGACCGCTTCGGGACGCGGCCATTCATAAAGCCCGCGCTCGGCTTTTGCGCGGGCGGGCTGCTCCTTTTCGCGCTCACGCCGACGCTTCTGCCCGACCACATTTTTGCGGGCTTCATGGCGTCGACGCTCGCGTTCGCGGCGGCCGGCGGGCTTTTGGAGCTGTGCCTTTCGCCGATTGTCGAGGCGATTCCTTCGGACTCCGCGGACTCGTCCAAGGCGCTCTCCTTCCTGCACTCCTTTTACGCGTGGGGGCAGGCGGGCGTCGTACTCATAACCTCGGCGCTGCTTTTTTTGGGTCTGCCGTGGCAGGCGATCGTCGCGATGTGGGCGCTGATCCCCGCCGCCGACCTCTTTTTGTTCGCGCGCGCGCCGATTGCGGAGCGCGCGCATGAGGGCGGCGCGCTGACGATCCGAAAGCTGCTGAAGAACAGGCTGTTTTTGATCGCCGTCGTCGCAATCGCGTTTGGCGGCGCGTCGGAGGCCGTCGTCGCGCAGTACGCTTCCTCCTACCTGCAAAAGGGGCTCGGCCTGCCCAAACTCGCCGGCGATCTGTTCGGCGTTTGCGGCTTTGCCGTATGCCTCGGGCTTGGTCGGCTGCTGTACGGCATGTTCGGACACCGGCTCGACATTCACAAGGTCTTGACGGGCGGCTCGGCCTTGGCGTTCGCGGCGTACCTCGTCGTCGTGTTCTCCCCGGCGGGCGCGCCGCCCGTCGCCGCGATCGCACTGTGCGGGCTGTTTGTCAGCCTGCTCTGGCCGGGCACGCTCGCTGTCGCCGCTCAAAAGCTGCCGCTCGCGGGCGCGTCGATGTTTGCGCTGCTCGCGGCCGCGGGGGATCTGGGCTGCTCGATCGGACCTTGGGCGGCCGGGGTGGCGACGGATTTTTCCATGCGATTTCTGCCGTCCGGCATCGGACTCAACGCGGAACAGTTCGGGCTGCGCGCCGGGCTGCTCGTCGGCGCGCTGTTCCCGCTCGCCTCGTTCGTCGCGCAGTTGTTTTTTAAAAACAGACAGACATAAACGCAAAGAAAAAATGGTTTTATACCCCGCAAGAATGGTATATATGATATGTGGCTTCCAAAATAAAGGAATTCTATCATCGTTACTTATATTCGGACGAGCTGGCACTCGAAGTGCGGCTGGTCAACCTCGTGTATGTGGTCGGCAGCATGACCGCTCTCGCGGCGACTGTATTCCGCGCGCTGGTCTTTTCCAGTCTGTCGCTGACGCTTGTGATGGTCACATGTACGGTCATTCCGATTATCCTGATCTATGTGTCCAACCGCACAAAGAGGTATCGGCTGCTCAACTGGATTACGGTCGTCGCGTTTGCGGACGTGTTGTTTCCCCTGTCTTTTTTCTTTGTCGGCGGCGTCGACGGTGGGATGGCGGCGTACTTTGTATTAAGTGTCGTCGCGATCTTTATCCTCACGAAGGGCAGGCAGTTTGCGGTAATGCTGATCACGCACGTCGCCTGCATGATCGGCTGCTACTATCTCTCTTTCCGATACCCGAATCTGACCGCGGCGTTTACCGCAAGGCAGCAGTAGTCCGACACGATCCAGTCGAGCCTGCTCGTCGGCTGCTGTCTCGGGCTTCTCGTCCGTTTCCAGACGCAGCTCATTGCGGAGGAGAAG
>JAITSR010000449.1 GCA_031287655.1 Clostridiales bacterium | reverse complement strand
ATCCCGTCGCCGTATTGCCGGAGCGCCGCATAGTCGTCCGCGCCCGCGCCGAGGCATATGGCCGGGGCCAGTACCGCCGCGCAAATCAACCTGCCGGTTTTTAAGCGGTGCAGATGGGTCAGCGCACTCTCGTCCGCGATTTTCGCGCACAGGTCGATCGCCTGACCGCCCGCCATGCCGTCCGCTCCGGCGGCCCGCGCGATAAAAGCCGCCGCCGCGGCGCGCCCCGCGCCCGGCCCCTGTTCGGCGAGCCATTCAAGCAGCACTTCGAACGCGAGGTTTAAGAGCGCGTCGCCCGCAAGGAGCGCGATCGCCTCCCCAAAAGCCCGGTGGCAGGAGGGCTTGCCGCGCCGGAAATCGTCGTCGTCCATGCAGGGCATGTCGTCGTGGACAAGGGAATACGCGTGAATCAGTTCAATCGCCCCGGCCAACGGCAGAGCGGGTTGCACGTCGCCTCCGAGCAGATCGTTTACGGCTAGCGCGAGCACGCCGCGCACGCGCTTGCCCCCGTCCGCCGCACTGTAACGCATGGCCTCGCCGAGCCGCGCCTGCCCCTCCGCCTCAAACGCCGGAAGCCGCGCGCGCAAAAAACCGTCGACGACCCGCTTATATTCCCCGTACCGCCCCTCAAACGACAGACCGTCACGGACATCATCTCCGGGCATCAAAGGCCACCTCTTTCACGTCGTCGTCATCCGGGACCCAGCCGTCGGCCGCAGCGCGACCGTCGGCGTCGAGTGCGTCTCTGCCGTCGTTTTCGACCAATTTTACGATCCGGCCCTCGATCTCGTTTAAGATTGTGTTGCAGACCCCCGTCAGCTCCACGCCCCGCGCAAAGAGCTCGATCGACTCGTCGAGCGTGATCTCGTCCTGTTCAAGCCGCGCGACGGTCGCCTCCAGCTCCGCGATCGCCGCTTCATAGGTAATTTTTTTTGCTTTCTTCACCGACACAATACTTCCCCTTCCATTTTTTTGCAATCGATCAGCGGTCAACGTGCCCTACAGATCGCGGAGCTCGCGAACCTCGCATACAAGGCCGCCCTCCCCCAGCCGGACCGCGACGCCGCGGCCAACGCCGGTGTCCCGCGCGCTCCGCAGCGTTTTGCCCGTTTCAGAGTCCGTGACATACGCATAGCCGCGCCCGAGCACGGCGAGCGGGCTCAGCGCGTTCAGCCTTGCCGCGAGGACCGCCGCCCGCGCCGCGCTCTTTGCCGCATAACCCCGCGTTGCGGCAAGGAGCCGTTCCTCCGCCCCGTTCAACCGCATCCGCGCAAAGTCGACGCGATCCAGCGGCCTTGTAAACGCGGCGCCGGCCCGGCATCTCTCCAGCCTTTGCCGCGCCCGCTCGGCCTTGCGGGACAGCGCGGCGCGCAGATTTCGGTCGGCCTGCGACAGACGCGCCGCGAGCGCGGCAAAATCCGGGAACACGAGCTCCGCCGCGGCCGAAGGCGTCGGCGCGCGCAAATCCGCGGCAAAGTCGCAGATCGTAAAATCCGTTTCATGCCCGACCGCCGAGACGACCGGGATTTGCGACGCCGCGACGGCCCGCGCGACGATTTCCTCATTAAACGCCCACAGGTCCTCAATCGAGCCTCCGCCGCGCCCGACGATAATCACGTCCGCAAGCCCGAGCCGGTTGACGCGGGCGACCGCCCGCGCGATCTGCGCCGCCGCCGTCTCACCCTGCACCTGAACCGGGACCAGCTTGATTGTCGCTTTCGGGAACCGCCGCAGCGCGACGTTCAGAATATCCTGTATCACAGCGCCAGTCGGGGAGGTAATCACACACACGGAATCCGGGAGCAGAGGCAGCGGACGCTTGTTTTCCGCATCGAACAGCCCTTCCTCCGCGAGCCGGGCTTTCATCTGCTCATACGCGACGTAGAGGTCGCCTGTGCCGTCGCTGCGGAGTTCCTCGCAATAGAGCTGGTATACGCCGTCGCGCTCATAGACGGAGACCGACCCGCCCGCGACGACCTTCATGCCGTTTTCCAGCCGGAATCTGAGCCGGGACGCCGCGCTGCGGAACATCACACAACGGATCGCGCCCGCGCCGTCTTTTAACGTAAAATAGTGATGGCCGGAGTCGTGCGGCCGATAATTCGAGATTTCCCCGCGCACCCAGATTTCGCGCAAAATCGGATCCGATTTCATCAGGGCGTTGACGTAGCGGTTCAGCTCTGAAACGCTGCAAGCCCGCGCCTGTGTCCTGCCGGGCAAATCATGGCCGGCCGCCCCTTTTGAGGCGTATCCGCCGCCCGCGCCCGCGTTTGTTTGACCGTCCCGGCCCCAAAACCAGTCGTCCGCCATGTGTTTGTCTAAGCCTCCCCGTCCGCGGCAGCCGCCGCTTTTGGCGCGACATTGCTCAGGATTCCGTTGATAAACGACCCCGAATCCTCCGCGCCGTACTTTTTTGCGAGCTCAACCGCCTCGTTGATCGAAACGTTCAGGGGGATGTCGTCACGATAGAGAATCTCATAGATACAGAGCCGCAGAATTGAAAGGTCTATCCGCGCGATCCGCGCGAGTTTCCAGCCTTTCGCGTTTCGTTCGACGAGAGCGTCGATGTCTGCGACGTTCTCGAATACGCCGGACACGACGTTTTCAATATACTCCCTGTCCTTTAGCGTATATTTTTTCTCACTTTCCTCAAAGGCAAGCGCAAGCTGCCCTTCCCGGTCCTCCTTTTGGATTTCCATCTGAAAGAGCAGCCTCATCGCAAATTCTCTGGACAGCTTTCGGCTCATAAAAAAACCTTTTTGTCGTCGTCGTTGTCTTTTCCGTCAGGACTCGCGAATCCCCGCGATCAGGATATTGACGCTCTGCACGCGGACGCCCACATAATCCTCGACGGTATTCTTAATATGCTCCTGCAAATTCCACGCGACCTCCGGGATCCGCTCGCCATAACGCGTGACGACGCTGATATGGAAGCCGCAGCCCTCATGCTCAATAAAGACGCGCACACCGCGCGCGCGGCCCTCCCGCCCCAACGCGGACGCGATCCCGTCCGTCAGCGCGTTCTCAACCGCCAGCACGCCGTCGACCTCCAGAGCCGCCCGCGCCGCGACCTGCGCCACCACGTCGGCGTCGACGTCCGCGCCCGGCAAAGCCCCCAAGCCGCCGCCCGGCCTTTCAAGTTGTATGCTCATGAAGCCTCCGCTTTTTCGCTCCAACGTGCTCCAGCTGCAACGCCAATCCATTGGCGTCACAGCTACAAAAAACCTAAAATAACCTTCCTGCCACGCGCAGAAAGGTTATTTACGTCCGCCCCGGCCGATTACGCACGCTCCATATAGTCGCCCGTGCGCGTATCGATCCGGATCGTCTCGCCTTCGTTCACAAAGAGCGGCACTTTGACGATCGCACCGGTCTCGACCGTCGCGGGCTTTGTCGCGCCCGTCGCGGTATCGCCCTTAAAGCCGGGCTCCGTCTCGACGATCTTCAGCTCGACAAAGAAAGGCGGCTCGATGCCAAACACGTTCTCTTTGAACGACAGCACCTTTACAACGACTTCCTCTTTGACAAATTTCAGCGTGTCTCCGACCGTCGCCTGACTGAGCGGAATCTGGTCGTATGTCTCCGTGTCCATAAAATAGTAGAGATCGCCGTCTTTGTACATGTACTGCATGTCTTTTCGCTCAATGACCGCGTTCTCCATTTTGTCCGTCGGGTTGAACGTGCGCTCGACCGTCGCGCCCGTGATGACGTTTTTCAGCTTTGTGCGCACAAACGCCGCGCCCTTGCCGGGCTTTACATGCTGAAATTCGATGATCTGAAACACCTGCCCGTCCAGCTCAAACGTGACCCCGTTCCGAAATTCACTTGCACTGATCATAAAAACATATCCTCCATAGATTATCAAATCCCAATAAATTGGACCGTATAAAATATATTATGCGGCAATGCGGCTACGATTTTGCCGGGTCTGCCGCCGCCGCGGCGCCGCCGTCCTGCGGGGCGTCATGCCAAGGAG
>JAITSR010000407.1 GCA_031287655.1 Clostridiales bacterium | reverse complement strand
CGCCTGAAAATGCGTTGGCGCGGACGGGAGATCGTCGGAATTTCCCGCGCGTTTTTGGATACGAACGGCGCGGAGCAGCGGACGTCTGTGCGTCTCGTCGCACCCGACGCGGCGGGGCTCCGCGCCGCGTCGGCGATCGCGGCGGAGGCGCTAAAAACAGCGCCGCGGGCTGCGGCGCCGATCGGAGGGGTCTCGCCGCCGCAGGCCGCGGAGGAGCTCGCGGCCCGCTGGCTCAAAAACCTCGCGGCGCTCAATGTGTGCAGCCAAAAGGGTCTCGTCCAGCGGTTTGACAGCACGGTCGGGTCGAACACCGTGCTCATGCCGTTTGGCGGGCGGCGTCAGCTCACGCCCGTCGAGGGGATGGCGGCAAAGCTCCCCGTACCCTGCGGCAAAACAAAGACCGCGACGCTGATGTCATACGGTTTTGACCCCGCGATCTTTCGCGCGAGCCCGTTTTCCGGCGCGGTTTATGCGGTCACGGAGTCGCTTGCGAAGATCGCGGCGCTCGGCGGCGACGTCGAACGGGCGCGCCGTTCGTTTCAGGAGTATTTTGAAAAGCCCGGCGCGGACCCGCTGCGCTGGGGCAAGCCGTTTTCCGCGCTGCTTGGCGCGCTCCACGCGCAGACGCGTTTTGAGCTGGCCGCGATCGGCGGCAAGGACAGCATGTCCGGCTCCTTTCGGGACTTGGACGTTCCGCCGACGCTCGTGTCGTTCGCGCTCGCCGTCGCGGACGCGGACCACATTCTCTCGCCGGAGTTTAAACGCCCGGGCAGCGCGGTGGCCCTGCTCGCGACGGAAGCCGACCCGGCATATCCGGGCGCGGGCCTGCCCGACATAAAAAAGCTGAAGGCGGCGTACCGCGCGCTCCATACCGCGGCAAAGGAGGGGAAGGTCCTCTCGGCGACGCCCGTGCGCGCGGGCGGCGTCGCGGCCGCGGTCTCGATGATGTGCTTTGGGAACGAGCTCGGCTTCGACTTCTGCGCGCTTCCGCGGGACTTCCTGTTTGAGCCGCTCTACGGTTCAATCGTGATAGAACTCGCGCCGGAGGCCGCGTTTGATACTGCCCTGCCGGGCGTCCGTATCATACCGCTCGGACGGACGAGCAAAGAGCCGCGGATCGCCGTCCCCGCGCCGGCCGCGGCGGCGGACACTGCGGGCGCGGCGGGGATCGATACGATCATTTCGCTTGACGACGCGATATTGGCTTGGGAAGCGCCGCTCTCTGGCATTTTTCCGGAAAAGAGTCCCGCGCGCTCAGGTACTGACGCGTCTCTCGCACCCGCGTGTTCCGTCGCAGCCGATACCGCCGCCGCGGCGCAAACCGCTCCCGCACATCCCGCCCCCGCACGTTCGGTCCACGCGCGCCCCGGCGCCGTCGTTGCGCGCCCGCGCGCCCTCGTGATCGCGATGCCGGGCACAAACTGCGAATACGAGAGCGCCTACGCCTTCGAGCGGGCGGGCGCGCTCACGGAAATCTGCGTCGTCCGGAACCTCACATCCGCCGACGTCGCCGAATCCGTCCGCCGGGTCGCCGAGCGGATCCGTCAGAGCCACATCGTGATGCTGCCGGGCGGCTTCTCCGCGGGCGACGAGCCGGACGGCTCCGGCAAGTTCATGGCGACGTTTTTCCGCAGCGCGCCTGTTTGGGAAGCCGTCACGGAGCTCCTTGAGTCAAGGTCCGGCCTTATGCTCGGCATCTGCAACGGTTTTCAGGCGCTCGTAAAGCTCGGGCTCCTGCCCTACGGCAAAATCACGGCGCCCGCGCCGGACAGCCCGACGCTGACGTTCAACCGGATCGGGCGCTTTGTGTCCCGCGCCGTGGACATCGCGGTCGGCCGCAGCGACTCCCCGTGGCTCTCGTTCGCGCGCGAGGGGGAGGTCTACACCGTGCCGGTCGCGCACGCGGAGGGGCGGTTTTTTGCGGACGCCGCCCATATCGCAAAAATGCGGGAAAACCGCCAGATCGCAACGCAGTACGTCGGTCCGGACGGCAGACCGACTATGGAGGAACCCTACAACCCGAACGGCTCCGTCTGCGCGATCGAGGGGATCACAAGCCCGGACGGGCGGATTTTCGGCAAGATGGGGCATGCCGAGCGAAGCGGCCCAAACGTCCAAAAAAACATCTATGGGAATATGAATTTTGACACATTCCGGTCAGGCGTAAAATACTTTTGTGACTGACAGCGGTTTTCGGGGTAAAATATAGTTATGAATGACATCAGCATTACCGAACAGGAATTTTGGAAGATTGTCAATCTGCTGAAGGATCAGTATGGGATCAACCTCTCCCAAAAGAAGAACCTGATCGTCGGCAGACTGCAAAACTACCTTCATCGAAGCAACTTTGAGAGCTTTTCGGAGTTCTATGACTACGTCGTCGACGACAAGTCGGGCGAGGCGATCACGCTCTTGATCAACAAGCTCACGACGAACTACACCTATTTTCTGCGTGAGACCGAGCACTTCGATTTTTTTAAGAGCACGGTGCTGCCCCACATCTCCGCGACGGAGACGGGCAAGGACATGCGCATTTGGAGCGCCGGGTGTTCCTCGGGCGAGGAGCCGTATACGATCGCGATGTACGTCGACGACTTCTTCGGGCGCGGCAAAAACGGCTGGGATTCCAAAATCCTCGCGACGGACATCTCGGAGCGCGTCCTGTCGCTTGCCGCGGAGGGCAAGTATCTCACGGAGAGCCTCGAACCCCTGCCGCCCGCGTGGCGCGAGAACTACTTTAAGCGGGTGGACGACGAAAATTCGCAGGTCGTGGAGCGGCTCCGGCGCGAGATCATTTACCGCAAGTTCAACCTGATGGAGAACGTCTTTCCGTTTCGCAAGAAGTTCCATATTATCTGGTGCCGGAACGTGATGATCTATTTTGACGCGGCGACAAAGAACAGACTGGTCGACAAGTTCTACGAGCACACGGAGCCGGGCGGGTATCTTTTCATCGGCCACTCGGAGTCGATCGCGCGCAATGAGACGCGCTATCAATATGTGCAGCCAGCGATTTACAGAAAGGACTGATCCACGATGCCGGACGCCCGCCGACGTATCCAACTCTTACTCGTCGACGATTCGCCGCTGTTTTTAGAGGCGCTGAACCGGGCGCTCTCAAAGGACAGGGACTTTGAGATCGTCGCGCTCGCCGCCGACCCCTATGAGGCGCGCGACAAGATCATGCTGTTCGACCCGGACGTGATGATCTCGGACATCAACATGCCCAAGATGAACGGCGTCGACTTTATCCGGCGGCTGATGGCGCAGTACCCGATCCCGATTATCGTGATCTCGTCGAACGCGGAGTTCATTGACGAAGCGATCCGGGCGGGCGCGATCGACGGCGTGCAAAAGCCGGATTACGAGGGAAAGCGGGATTTTACCGCGTTTGTGCGGGAGGTTTCGGAAAAAGTCCGGTTTGCGTCAAAAAACGATCCGAGGCGTTGCGAGGTCTCGCCGGGCGAGGCGGATGCGGCGGCGAACGCGGGGCCGGACGGCTCCGTTCCGATTCATAAAACGAACAAAACCGTGATTGCGATCGGAGCTTCGACCGGAGGCACCGACGCGATCGCCGAGGTCGTGTCCGCGCTGCCCTCGGGGCTGCCCGGCATCGTGATCGTCCAGCATATGCCCGCGGATTTTACGGGCATGTTTGCGGAGCGGCTGAACGCGGCCTGCGTCTTTCCCGTGCGGGAGGCGAAAACCGGGGACCGGGTCGCGCCGAACTCCGCGCTCGTCGCGCCGGGCAACTTCCAGTTCAAGGTGGTAAAAGGCCCGGACGGCTGCTCCGTGACGCTCTCGTCGGAAGGGGAAAAGGTCGGCGGACACTGCCCGTCGGTCGACGTCCTGTTCTCGTCGGTCGCCGCGAGCGCCGGGCCGAACGCGATCGGTGTGATTCTGACCGGCATGGGGCACGACGGCGCTGCCGGTCTGCTTGAAATGCGGCGCGCCGGCGCAAGGACGATCGGGCAGGACGAAAAGAGCAGCGTCGTCTATGGTATGCCGAAAACAGCCTACGAAAAAGGCGCGGTGCAGTATCAGCTCCCGCTCCGGCAGATCGCCGCGCGGATCGTGGCCCTGCTGTGAACACGTCAACCGCTGCCTAGTTTCAAAAAATGTGTTTTCATTGACGCGAAAATGTATTATGATATACAATAACCAACAGACAAGAGTGAATGTGTAAACGCATAAGGAGAAGGAGTGGCAATCACAATGGTCGGAGAGCAGCTCGAAAACAACGTGGTAACGATTTCCGGCAGAGTGTCGACTGAGCTGAAGTACAGCCATGAGATATACGGCGAGGGCTTCTATCACTTTTTGCTGGAAGTGCCGAGGCTTTCCGACAGCAGCGACAACATCTCAATCACGATCTCGGAGCGCCTGTTTGGCAAGCAGCGGCTCACGGTCGGCGCGCTCGTCGACATTGAGGGGCAGTTCCGTTCCTACAACAGCTTCGGGGAGCGTGGCAGCAAGCTGGTCCTGACCGTCTTTGCGCGCGAACTCAACTTCCCGGAGGACGAGAGCGCGATCCACAATTCCAACAAAATTTTCCTGAACGGCTTTATCTGTAAAAAGCCGATCTACCGCAGCACGCCGTTTGGCCGGGAAATCACGGATCTGCTGATCGCCGTAAACCGCGCTTACAACAAGTCCGACTATATCCCCTGTATTTCATGGGGGCGCAACGCGCGGTTCTGTTCCAATTTGAACGTTGGGGACAACATCCGGGTCTGGGGGCGCATCCAGAGCCGCACCTATCAAAAGAGACTGTCCGGCGGCGAGACGATCAACCGGGTCGCCTATGAGGTCTCGCTTTCAAAGCTCGAGACCGCCGACGCGCGGCGGCAGGAGGGGGAACCGAAGCTGGAAGTGGCGGGCGCGCCGGATATGCCCGATACGCCGCCGATAGACGAACCGGGTACGCAAATTGAACGGGGGGCGCAAGCCGCCGAATAAACACAAACACGCAAGGCGTCCGAGTTTCCGAATAAACATATAATTTGAAGGGGGTTGGTTCACATGATAAAAGTGTTTTATGGGGAAAAGGGCATGGGAAAATCCAAGATGATGGTCGACATGGCGAACGAGCATGTTGACAAGCGCGCGGGCGACGTCGTCTTTATCGACGACAGCAACGACCTGATGTATCAGCTGAAGCACGAAATCCGTTTTACAGACATCTCCGTCTATCCGATTTTCGGCGCGGCGCAGTTTTTTGCGTTTCTCTGCGGTATCGTCTCCCAAAATTATGACATTGAAGGCATTTTTATTGACGGCCTGACATATATTGTAAAAGAGGACATCAATTCTCTCGAAGATTTTTTTGTTAAAATTTCCGAGCTGTCTGAAAAGGACAACGTAAACTTCGTGCTCAGCATCAACGGCAGGCCCGAGACCATGCCCGCGTTTTTGAAGCCGTACCTGTAAGCCGGGCGGCTTGTCATTGCGGGATTTTTCCATGCGGGGCGCGCTGACGGCGCGGGTCGCGATCGCGCAGGCGACGCGTGGCTACGACCGCGAATATGATTACCTTGTGCCGGAGGCACTCGCGGGGCGCGCGGAGGCGGGGGCGAGAGTCGTTGTGCCGTTCGGCGCGAAGGACCGGGAGCGTTATGCCGTGATTTTGGAGGTTCGGGTCTCCGTCCCCGCGTCCGCGCGCGCGTTAAAGAGCATCCTCAACATTCCGGACAGCGCGCCGCTCCTGCGCGAAAAGGACATCGCGCTCGCGGCCTATATGCGAAAACGCTATTTTTGTACATGGTTTGAAGCGTTTTGCTGTATGCTGCCGAGGGGTTGGGAGAAAAAGTCGGACCGCGCGGCGGCAAAGACCGTAAAAGCCGTGCGCCCGGCCGTTTCGGAGCGGGAGATCAGGGCGGCGATCGCCGAGTTTCGCGTCAACCGGGAGCAGCAGATCCGCGTTTTGGAGCTTGTGCTCGCGCACTGCCCGGACGCGTCGGCAGATTGGCCTGCGGCGGCGAACGATCCGGGTCCGGCGACGGCGCTTTTTGGAGCGGACGCTCCGGGTCCGGCTCAAGATTCGGCTTTGGGCGCCTCCGTCGCCGCGCCGCGCCCGCCCGGTCTGCCTGTGCGTCGGCTTGCGGCGGAGGCGGGCGTGTCGGACGGCGTCGTCGCGACGCTTGTGCGGAACGGCTATCTGGAGTATGTAGCGCAAAAGGCGGCGACCGCTCCGATCGTCGGCGCGGCTGCCGCCCCGCCGGGCGACACGGCTTACGGCTCCGCCGCCGGCGTCCTCGGCGACGAGCCGACACACCGTCCGCTTGCGCGTTCCATGCCATCATCTGAGCGCTCGCTGCCGTTTGAGCCGACGGAGGAGCAGGCGCGCGCGCTCGCGGAGTTGACGGGGCGGCTCACGCGGGGCGGCTTTTCCGAGACGTTGCTCCACGGCGTCACGGGCAGCGGCAAAACCGAGGTCTACTTGCAATTGATCAGCCGGGCGCTTGCGCTCGGGCGGCAGGCGATCGTACTCGTGCCGGAAATCTCGCTGACGCCGCAGATGATGGAGCGCTTTTGGAGCCGCTTCGTGGACCGGATCGCGATCTTTCACAGCAGGCTCGCGGATGGTGAGCGCGCCGACCAGTGGTGCAGGGTCCGGGCGGGGGAGGCTTCGATCGCGGTCGGCGCGCGCTCGGCGGTGTTCGCGCCGTTTTCAAACCTCGGCGTGATTGTGATCGACGAGGAACACGAGGCGTCCTATAAATCCGAGATGAGACCGCGCTACCACGCCGCCGAGATCGCCCGCTTCCGGGGAGAGAGCCACGGCGCGCTGCTCGTCTATGGCTCCGCGACGCCCTCCGTCGAGTCGTATTACCGCGCAAAGCGGGGCGCGTGCGGATTGATCGAAATGCGCGCGCGGACGAACCGGCTGGAAATGCCGGAGGTTCTGGTCGCGGATATGCGCGACGAGCTAAAAGCCGGGAACCGCAGCATGTTCAGCGCGGCGCTCGCAAAAGCGCTCCGGGAGACGCTCGCGGAGTCGCGGCAGGCGATTCTGTTCCTGAACCGGCGCGGCTTTGCTTCGTTCCTCCTGTGCCGCGACTGCGGTTATATCGTCTCGTGCCGGGAGTGCAGCGCGTCCTATACCTATCATCAGGAGGGCGGGCGGCTTGTGTGTCACTACTGCGGGCTGACCGCGCCGGTACCGGACGCCTGTCCGAGCTGCGGCGGCGTCAATGTCCGCGCTTTTGGCGCCGGTACGGAGCGCGTTGAGCAGGAGGTCTTGCGCGTCTTTCCCGGCAGCCGCGTCCTCCGAATGGACCGCGACACGACGTCCGGAAAGGACGCCCATTCCCGGATTTTGGGAAGATTCCGGGATCGGAAGGCCGATATTCTGATCGGCACGCAAATGATCGCGAAGGGGCACGACTTTCCCGAGGTGACGCTTGTCGGCGTGCTCGCGGCGGACGCGATCCTGAATTTTTCCGATTTTAGGGCGTCGGAGCGGACGTTTCAGCTCCTGACGCAGGTCGCGGGGCGTTCGGGCAGGGGGGAGGCCGGGGGGCGCGTCGTAATCCAGACCTACAACCCGGATCATTACAGCGTCGCGATGGCGAAAGGGCATGATTACGAGGGCTTTTACCGGCAGGAGATGATCGCGCGGCGCGCGCTTCAATACCCGCCGTTTCAGCAGATCGGTGTGCTCGTCGTGACGGGCGTGGTAGACGCGCGCGTGCGGGCGGCCGCCGAACGGCTGCGCGGGGTGCTGTGCGCAAAGCCCCGCGAGGGGCTCACCGTGCTCGGGCCGACGAGGCCGCCGATTGGGAAGCTCAGGGATCGGTATCGTTGGCGCATCGTGATCAAAGACCGCGACGAGGACGCGGTACACGAGCTGCTCGGGCGCGCGTCGGAGTTTTTTTTCCGCGAGAAGCTGCCGCTCGACGCCGACCTCTCGGTCGACCTGAACCCGTTTTCGATGTTGTGACGATGTTGTGTGACGCGGCGCTGTGTCCCGCACGGCGGAGCGACTGCATGGAGGAAAAAATGGCAATCCGAATGATATGCAAAGACGGCGAGGCCGTCCTGCGCAAAAAATCAAAGCCGGTCGGCAGGATCAACGACCGCGTGACGCAGTTGATCGATGATATGGTCGAAACGTTAAAGGACGCGAACGGCGTCGGACTGGCCGCGCCGCAGGTCGGGATACTCAAGCGGATCATCGTGATCGACGCGTCCGGCGAGGAAGGGGCGGAGCCGATTGTTTTGATCAATCCGGAGATCACGGCGCGTTCGGGCGCGCAGAGCTATTATGAAGGCTGTCTGAGCTTCCCGGGCTACTATGGCGACGTCGGGAGGCCGGAGGCGGTGACGGTCGCCGCGCTGGACAGGAACGGCGCGCGCGTTGAATACGACGCGGAGGGCCTGTTTGCGGTCGCTTGCTGCCATGAGATCGACCATCTCGACGGCGTGATGTTCATGGATAAAGTCAAAGGGCGGCTCTACTCGGCGGAGGAAATCCGGCAGATGAGGGAAAAGGAGGCCGAGAAAGCCGACAAGCCCGACAAACCTGACAAAACCGAGAAAACCGAAGCCGCGGCGAAAGCGTAAAGGAGTTTTTTATGATCGTCTCTATCCTGTTTATGGGTACGCCGGAGTTTGCGGTACCGTGCTTTCATATGCTGCTTGAGGAAGGCTACGACGTCGTCGGCGCGGTCACGCAGCCCGACAGGCCGAAAGGCCGCGGCGGCAAGCTCGCAGTCCCGCCGGTCAAGGAGGCGGCGCTCGCGGCGGGTGTCCGCGTGCTGCAGCCCGAGAGGCCCGGCGACGCCTATGACGAGTTTGCCGCGCTCGGGGCCGATCTCATCGTGACGGCCGCCTATGGCGGGATTTTGCGAAAGCGCCTGCTTGCTCTGCCGCGAAAGGGTACGGTCAACGTCCACGCGTCGCTCCTGCCGCGTTACCGCGGACCGTCGCCGATTCACATGGCGCTCTTGAACGGGGACCGTGAAACGGGCGTCACGACGATGCTGACGGACGCCGGGATCGACACGGGGGCTGTCCTGCTCTCGGAGGCCATGCCGATCCCGGAGGGGATGTATTTTCAGGAGTTGCACGACAGGCTCGCCGTCCTCGGCGCGGAGGTGCTAAAAAAGACGCTCCCGCTCTGGCTCGGCGGCGGGATCAGACCGAGACCGCAGGACGACGCGGCGGCGACGCGCGCGCCGATCCTGACAAAGGACGCGGGGAATCTGGATTTTTCCCTCGGCGCGGAACGGCTCGCGAACACCGTGCGCGCGTTCAGCCTGTGGCCGGGCGCGGCCGTGACGCTGTGCGGGAAGCGGCTAAAGGTTCACAGGGCGCATGTCGGATGCGGCGGCCCGCCAAGTCTCGCCGCGAGCGCTGCGGCAGCCCCGGCGAACGTACCCGGCATGGTCGCCGCCGTGACGCGCGACGCGCTGTCCGTGCTGTGCGGGGATCATAGGACGCTCGAAATCACGGAACTGCAATTTGAAAACGGTAAAAAAATGAAAATTGCCGAGTGCTGGCACAACCTGCAATGGATGAAATCCGGTTAAACTGGTAAAGCATCGAAATAAAACGGGAGTTGATGGAGTGACATACATTAAGAGACATATGGAAAGCGTTTTGGAGGCGCCCGAGTTTATGCGCGGGGTGATGGCCGTCGTCGGAAGCCGCCAAACCGGCAAATCCACCTTAATCAAGCACCTGTCGACGACCCAAAATCACAAAGAGATCAGTCTGGATAATTTGACGCAGCGCGAAATGGCGCAAACCCAGCCCGAGGCGTTCATCGGCAAAAACAGGCCGCCTCTGTTCATTGACGAGGTTCAATACGCCGCCCAACTATTCCCCTATATGAAAATGTACGTCGATAAGACCCATGAAAAAGGGGCGTATTATATTTCCGGTTCGCAGCGCTTTAACATGATGAAAAATCTGTCCGAGAGCTTGGCGGGGCGCGTCGGCATTTTTGAACTGATGGGCTTATCCATGCGAGAGCTTACCAAAACGGCTTTTTGCGAGCCGTTTGTTCCCGCGCCGGAATATTTTAACGAGCGCGAAAAAGAGTATGCGCCTATGGATTACAACGAAATCTGGCGCTTCATTCATCGCGGCGCCTATCCGGAATTACACGAAAACCCAAGTCTTAATTGGGAAAGTTATTATAACGATTATGTGAATACCTATATCGAACGCGACGTTCATCAGTTGGAAAACGTCGGAGATGAAATCAAATTTTTACAGTTTATGCGAGTGGTCGCCGCCAATTCCGGCAATTTGCTCAACATTGATGGCATCGCGAAAGACGTGGGAATCAAGCGTGATGAATGTGAAAAATGGTTGTCGGTTTTGCGCGCGTCCAATTTGATTTTCCTGCTTCCGCCGTATCACAGCAACGTGATGAAACGCGCGGTGAAAACGCCCAAAATCTATTTTCTGGATACGGGCCTGATGGCGTTTCTGACGCGCTGGATGAATGTGGAGCAACTGGAAATCGGAGCGATGAGCGGCGCTTTTTTTGAAACTTTCGTGTTTTGTGAAATCCTGAAAAGTTTTCACAATAAGGGGAAGGACCCCCGGAATTACCTGTATTTCTACCGTGATATTGATGGCGGAGAAATTGATCTTGTGATCAATAACGGCGGGCTGCTGCATCCCGTCGAAATAAAAAAAGGGACGAGACCGGACAAGAAGGATACGGCCTCTTTTAAACGAATAGAAGGCGACCCTGTGTATCGGCGCGGCGGCGGAGGTATCATTTGTATGCACGAACGTTTAACGCCGTTAAATGAAATTGATTATATTATACCCGTTCAGTATATTTAGAATCTCACGGGCCAGAAACAACGATTCCCGGTGGGGAATCGTTGTTTCTGGCCCGTGTTACGTATCAATCCCTGCGCTGTCGTTTGGCCGGTTCAGTTGAGCGCGAGCCGCCCGGTCTCCCGCTCCGGGCTGTCTATGCCGCTCGCCGTGATAAAGGCCTTAGACAGCGCGTATAATGTGTCGCGAATGTAGAGCAGGCGCTCGACCGCGTTCAGCTCTCCGTACCAATAGGAGCTGCCGATGCGTTTGTATTCCTCATCGGAGATGTGCGTGATCCGGCCCTTGAGCGTAAAACCCTCCGTCAGATTGAGCTTGTATACGTACGCGCCCTGAAACTCAAACTGGCCGTAGGCGAGGGAGTCCTGCATGAGGTTCCCGGTCTTTTGGTTTTCGGGAACCGTCATTACGCTCACGGGGAAGGCGAGCAGCTCGCGCTCCCTTGAAAACAGCAGCGCCTTGTGATTGCGCAAGAGCTCCGAGTCCGTCCCGCGGTCGCCGATATTCGTCTTAAACATCTCCTTCGGGTTTTCGACGTCGGACACGTCGAACAGCGCAATCTTCATTCCCTGATAATAGGCCGTCGACGAGCGTCCGTCGTCCCACTCGTTCCCGTATTCGACCGTGTCCTTGCCGAAGCCGATGATGTGCGTCTCGTCATAGGGGTGCAGATAATCGCTGTAGCCCGGGATTTTTAACGCGCCGAGCACGCGCGGGTCCGTCGGGTCGGAGAGGTCGATCACAAACAGCGGGTCGACGGTTTTGAACGTCACGACATACGCGCGCGCGCCGAGGAAACGCACGGAATAGATCTGCTCGCCCGGAGCGAGGCCCGTCAGCCGTCCGACGGTTTTCAGACCGGCGTCGAGCACATAGAGATTGTTCTCCGAGCGGTAGCCGGAGCGCTCGTCATAGGATTCGGACGTCGTCGCGATACGGAAGTAGGCGTCGTTCTCGTCCATCGAGAACTGGTTTAAGATCGTGCCGTCCACCTCGCCCTTGCCGTCGTAGGAGACTTCGACGGAGTCCGTATCGGAGAGTCGGAAGCGGTGTACCGCCGTCGTCGCGGAGGCCGTGTCACGCCAGCCCGCGTTCCGGTACGCCTGCGTCGCGACGTACAGATAGTTTTGCGAGGCGTATACGTTCGCGCCGTAGTCGAGGACTGTCTGGACGCTGACGGGCGCGTCGGGTTTTTCTGTATCTATCCCCGCAACGACCATGTAGCTCTGCGCGATACAGCCGGGGAAGTAGTACATCCGGTCAAATGGGACCGGACAGAACGCGCCGTCCGCCGTGGCCGTGTCACGGTACGCGACGGCCGGAGGCTGATCCGCGCCCTGCTCCTGCGCCTGCTCCTGTCCTAAACCGGGCGAGGCCGTCGCTTCAGGCATGATCCCATCAACGGCTATGGAGTACTTGCCATAATAGGGTCCATACGAATAGACGGACTTGTTTGCGACAAGGTAGAGCGCGCCGCCGACCTTGCGGGAGGTTTTGTAATTGCCCTCGACCTCGGTTTCACGCACGAGTTTTGGGCGGCTCCGGTCCGATATGTCATAGACGAGCGCGCGTACCGTCGGCGACGAGTAGACGGGGTAGGCGTAGGCGGAATCGTATTCCGCGGCGACCCTGTCCCGCATGACGCCGTCCGCGTCCGCGCCGCTCTCCGCGCGGACGGTGGGCTGCGCCGGCCGGACCGTCTGGAACGCCGAGCCGATTACGACGAGTGTGTCGCCGTCGACATACATCTCAAGCGGGGTAAACGCGTCGTCTTCGTCAAAGCGGACGCTGCCCGTGAGCTTCATGCCGGTCGGCGGATAGGCCTCGACAATCAGAATACGTTGGCCGTTTACCTGATAGATGTATGTTCCGTCGGTCTTGACGACGTCGGATTCGTCGACGCCCGCAACTTGAATGTTCGTCGCGGAAAATTCGTCCGTCTCCGTGCCGCTTCCGGTCTCGCGCGCCGCTTCGGCCGCCGGGGCGCTGCTTTTTGCGTCATTTTGCGCGCTCTGTTCGCTCAGGGTCGGCGCGGGTTCGGGCGCGGGCGCGGCCGCGGCCGCAGACGGCGCTGTGGGGAAAGCCCCGTCCGCCACGGAGGCGCTCGCTGTGCCGCCGCCCCCCGCCCAGGCCGGCGCCGGCATTGGCGGGGCGGCTTCTCCAGCCTCAAAGTCCTCACTGATTCCGGTGGTGAAGCGGCCGACGTATCGGAAGTTCAAGCTCTCTTTGTAGGCCGCGTAACTGCCGTAATAATAGGCGCCGCCGTCCTGCAGCAGCTGCTCGAGCCGCTCGCCGGAGCCGATCGCAACGGCGCCTGTGAGCCTTGTGCGGAGGTCCGCAAGCTGCACCGCGTCGCGCGCCGCGTCAAAGAGGGTCGGCGAATCGCTGACCGCGACGAGGCCGTCGTCATAAAAGACTGTTTTTCCGAGGGCCTC
>JAITSR010000384.1 GCA_031287655.1 Clostridiales bacterium | reverse complement strand
GTGAGCGGGAGCGAACTACGGGGCCTTGACCCGGCCATGGCGACGATTGTGAACACGTTAGCCGCTGATCAGTTTGATGTTTGTGCAAAGTGTCGATATCTTCGTACCTGGGTATCTATGAGGCGTCGGAGAGGCGCAGCGAGACGACGCCGGAGACGCCGCGCTCCTGCATCGTGACGCCGTAGAGGACGTTCGAGCCCTCCATCGTGCCCTTGCGGTGCGTGACCATGATGAACTGCGTCGTTTCACAGTATCTGCGGATATAGCGCGCAAAGCGCTCCACGTTCGCCTCGTCGAGCGCGGACTCGATCTCGTCGAGCAGGCAGAACGGCGCGGGTTTTAGCTTTAGCATCGCGAAGATCAGCGCGATCGCGGTCATTGCGCGCTCGCCGCCGGAATAGAGCATCATATTCTGCATCCGCTTCCCGGGGAGCTGAATCTCGATCTCGACCCCGGCCTCCAAAATGTCCTTGCCCTCCGTCAGAATCAGGCGCGCGTGTCCGCCGGAAAACAACTCCTTGAACACGACGTCAAAATTGCGGTTGATCAGCTCAAACTGCTCCTGAAAATTCCGCTTCATCACGGCGGACATTTCCTCAATGATCTTTCGCAGCTTTTCGCCCGCTTCTTCCATATCCTCGCGCTGCGTCTCCATCTTCTCGCAGCGCGCCTTTGTCGCGGCGTATTCGTCGATCGCGAGCACGTTGACATAGCCGAGGTTCCGGATTTCCTCCCGGATCGCGGCGGAGCGGCGCGCGGGGTCCCGCGGCGCGGGCGATGGCGTCACTGTTGGCGCCATCGCCGATGGGACCGGAACCGGCGCATCGGTCTCCCGCGCCGCGTCGGGAACCGGCGCAGCTTCTCCTTGCGACGCCGCGAAATCCGAGACTTCCGCGTCCTGCGCGGCGTCAGACATCGGGGCTTCCGCATCCTGCGCGGCGGCCGCGCTTATCAGCGCGAGCGCGTTGTGATATGTCAGCTCATAGTCTTCCCAGAGCCGGTTTTGGCAGTGCTCAAGTTCCGCGCGCGCGCGCGCGTCCCGCGCCTCAATGCGGGCGAGCTCGCGCTGCAAATCCGCGACCAGCCCGTTGAGCCGCGCCGCGTCCTCGCCCGCCGCGCGCTGTTCTTCGCGCAGCGCGGCTTTTTCCGCGGTCAGACTCTCGATCGCAAGCCCCTTGCCCCGCTTTTCCAGTTCGGTCTTTTGGCGTTCCTCGCGGAAGGCTTCGATTTCAAGCCGGAATTGCCCGATCTCGCGCTCGGCGCGCAAAATCGCCGCGCGCCGGTTCGTTATGCCGCGGTCGCTGTCCGAGAGCTCGGCCTCGAGCCTTGTGATGTTCTCGGCCATCGCCTTGTGAGTCTCCGCGATCGAAGCAACGGACACGTTGTACGCGGAGATGTCGGAGAGCAGGTCGTCGCGGCTCCGCTGGCCCTCGCGGTGTTTTTCGGCATACGCCCCGATCGTCGACGTGAGGTCCGCGATCTCGTCCGAGAGCGTCTCGGAGTCGGTCAGCAGCGCCGCGATCGTCGCCGCGAGTTCCTGCTCGCCGCGCTTCGCCTCGCCGAGTTCCACCTTATAGAGTTCGCGCCTTCCGGCGTCCGTGGCGATCTTCTCATCCAGATGCGCGATCCGCGCTTCGAGCGCCGCCGTCTCGACGTTCTGCTCATTTTGCGCCCGCTCCGCGTCGGCAGCCTCCCGCACGACCGCCTCCAGCTCCCGCGCGCGCTCATCCCGCCCGAGGTTTAACTCCGCGATCTCCTTTTCAAGCGCGGCCGCGCCCGCGCGCAGCTCCGGGATCTCCCTGTGACGGCTCAAAAGCCCGGATTCGCGCGTCTCCGCGCTGCCGCCCGTGATCGCCCCTCCGGTCGTCAAAATGTCGCCCTCGAGCGTCACGACACGAAAGGCGTACCGGAACTCCGCGGCGAGCCGCACCGCGTTGTCGAGTGTGTCGGCGACGACCGTCCTCCCGAGCAGCTGCCGGATCGGCTTTTCATACTTTTCATCATAAGAGATCAACTCGGACGCGATGCCGACATAACCGCGCGCGCCCGTGAGCCGTTCCGCCGTGCCCCTGTCGAGCAGACCGCCCTTGACGGTCGTGAGCGGCAAAAACGTCGCCCGCCCGCCCGCGGTGCGCTTTAGGAACGCGATCGCCCGCTGCGCCGCCGCCTCGTCGTCTGTGACGATGTTCTGCTGCGCGGGGCCGCGCCCCCGCCCGACCGCGCGCTCCAACTCCTTTGGAACCGTGATCAGCGTCGCGACCGCGCCGCAGATACCGCGCGCGAAGCCCTCAGAACGCTTGCACTCGGCGAGCACGCGCTTGACGCTCGCGTAAAAGCCCTCAAGGTTCTCCTCCATGTCGGTCAGCACCTTTGCGCGCGTGTGCTTTGCGGCAAGCTCCGCCGCCTTTTCGGCGATCTTCCGGTCGGACGCGGCGACTTCCCCGCCAAGCGCGAGACGCCGCTCCGAAAGCCCTTTTAGCGTGCGGTGCAGCCCGGCCATCCGCGCCGCGCCCGCGGAACGCGACTCTATGAGTTCCTCCTTTGCGAGCGCGTCCGAGTCGGTCTCCCGCGCCGCCGCCGCGAGGTTTTTGTCGATCGCGGCGATCGTTTTTTCAAAATGCTCCCGCTCCGCGTAGAGGCGGCTCAGCGTCGTCCGCTGATCGTAGAACCGCTCCTGCGCGTCCGCGGCCTTTTGCTTCATCTGCTCGATCTCCCGGTCGGAAGCGCCTAACGCCTCGAGGATCTTGTCATAGGCCGCCTTCTTTTCTAAAAGCAGCGCGTCGTAGCGCAGAAGCTCCCCGGCTAAGTAGCGAAGTTTTTCGCGGTTTGCGGCAAGCTCCGCCGCGCGCTCCGCCTTGCGCTCGCCCGCGTGCTCGATCTCGGAGCGGAGCCGCGCCGCGTCCGCCTCCGAGCGCGCGATCTTCTCCTCGTTCAGGCTGATTGCGTTCGCCGTGTTCATCAGCCGCGCCTCGATTGTCAGCACGGCCTCATGCGCCTCGGCCAAAAGCCCGTCGATCTTCGCCGCGCGCGTTTCCCGTTCCGCGGCGGAGGTCTCGAGCCCCGCGAGCTGCTCGCCCCTTTGCATAAGCTCCGCCCGCTCGAGCTCGAAGGTTTCCTTGCTCTTTTCCAGCTCGGCCTCATATTTGCCGATGCTCGCGACGTAGCCCGCGACCTCGATCGCCTTCAACTCGTCCCGGAGCTTTAGGTACCGCCGCGCGGCGGCCTCCTGCCCGCTCAAAATTTCGATTTGGCCGCGCAACTCCCCGATGATATCGCGTATGCGCAAAAGATTCTGCGCCGTGGATTCGAGTTTGCGCTCCGCCTCCTGCTTTCGAACCTTGTATTTCATGATCCCGGCGGCTTCCTCAAAGATACCGCGCCGATCCTCGGGCTTGTTGTTCAAAATTTCGTCGACCTTGCCCTGCCCGATGATCGTGTAGCCCTCGCGGCCGATCCCCGTGTCAAAAAAAAGCTCGTTGATGTCCTTTAGACGGCACTGGTTCCGGTTGATCAGATATTCGCTCTCCCCGGAGCGGTAGACGCGCCGCGTCACGGAGACCTCGCCGTATTCGACCGGCAGCCCGCCGTCCGCGTTGTCGATCACGAGCGTGACCTCCGCGAGGCCCGAGGGCTTCCGGTGCTCCGTGCCGGAGAAGATCACGTCCTCCATCTTGCTGCCGCGCAAAGATTTTACGCTCTGCTCCCCGAGCACCCAACGCACCGCGTCCGAGATGTTGCTCTTGCCGCTGCCGTTCGGCCCGACGATCGACGTCACGCCCATGTCGAGCTCGATCCCGATCTTGTCCGCAAACGATTTGAAGCCCTGCATTTCAATTTTCTTCAAAAACATGAAATATTCTCCGGCGTTTCGAGCGCTTTGAGCGCCTCTTTTGCGGCGTTCTGCTCCGACTCTTTTTTTGTGCCGCCGTCGCCCATGCCCATGAGACGCCCGTTGACCGTGACCTTTGAAGTAAAGCGGCGCTTATGCGCGGGCCCGGACTCGCTGACGACGGCGTATTCGATCTGCGTCGGTCTCCCGTCGTCCTGCAAGAGCTCCTGGAGTCGCGTTTTGGAATCCAGCGCGAGCCCCTTTGACAGCGCCTCGGCGATCGCGTCCGCAAGGCCCGCGAGAATGACGCGCTTCGCGGCCTCCGCCCCGCCGTCAAGGTACACGGCGGCAAAGAGCGCCTCCGCCGCGTCCGACAAAACGGAGTCCTCGTTCCTGTCCTTCTGGCTGCTCATGTTGCGGCCGATCCGCATAAAAGCGCCGAGGTTCAGCGCCCGCGCGCAGCCCGAGAGCGCCCGCTCGCACACGATGGCCGCCCGCTTGCGCGAAAGCCCGCCCTCGTTGTCGTCCGGCCTTATGAGAAAGAGGTGCTCCGCGATCGTAAAGCCGAGCACCGAATCACCCAAAAATTCGAGCATTTCATTATGTAAAACACGCGTCCGGCCGCGCCGCAGATTCAGATTCACCTCGTTCGCATAGGAGCTGTGCGTCAACGCCCGTTCGAGCAGCGCGGCGTCCCGGAACGTGTAACCGATTTTTTGCTCAAGCTCCGCGTAAGTCATCAAGCCGTCCCCGATCCCTCCAACCCTGTCGCGACCGGCCCCTCCGCGCATTTTTTGAAGACGAGCGTCGCGTTGTGGCCGCCGAACCCGAAGGTGTTTGAGATCGCGCAGTTTACGCCCTCCGCCGCCCGCCCCAGATTCGGGATATAGTCGAGGTCGCACGCCGGGTCCTGTTCGCGGTAGTGGATTGTCGGCGGCAAAAAGCCCTCGATGAGCGCGTTGCAAGTGATGATCGCCTCGATCGCCCCCGCCGCGCCCAGAAGATGCCCCGTCATCGACTTTGTCGAGCTGACGCCGAGCTTATAGGCGTGCTCGCCGAACACGGTCTTGATCGCGATCGTCTCAAAGCGGTCGTTGTAGTCCGTCGAGGTGCCGTGTGCGTTGATGTAACCGACGGCCTCCGGCGCAACCGCCGCGTCCTCGAGCGCGAGCTTCATGCAGCGCGCCGCGCCCTCGCCGCCTTCCGCGGGCTGCACAATGTGAAACGCGTCGTTTGTGCAGCCGTAGCCCGCGATCTCCGCGAGGATGCGCGCGCCGCGCCGCACCGCGTGCTCATACTCCTCCAGAATGAGGACCCCCGCGCCTTCGCTAAGCACAAAGCCGTCCCGGTTCTTGTCGAAAGGCCGACTCGCGGTCTCGGGGTCCGGATTGGCCGACATCGCCTTCATCGCGCAAAAGCCCGCGAAAGTGATCGGCGTCACGGCGGCTTCCGAGCCGCCCGCAAACATCAGGTCGGCCTTGTCCTCGCGGATTGTGTGAAACGCGTCGCCGATCGCGTTCGTCCCGGAGGAGCATGCCGTCACGACACACTCGTTAAAGCCTTTTAGCCCGAACTGGATCGCGATCCGGCCCGACGCCATGTTTGCGATCAACATCGGGATAAAAAAAGGACTGACACGCGACGGGCCTTTTTCAAACAGCACGCGGATCCCTTCCTCAAATGTCGAGATCCCCCCGATCCCCGAACCGATGATGACGCCGATCCGCGTACGGTCCTCGACGTCCAGCGCGAGCCCGGACTGCTCGTGCGCCATGATCGCCGCCGCGAGCGCGTACTGCGTAAAGCGGTCCATCCGCTTCTGCTCTTTTTTGTCCATGTAGTCGGATGGGCTAAAGCCATCCACCTCGCCCGCGACCTTCGTCGGCAGCTCGGACACGTCAAACCGCGTCACACCCGAGACACCGTTCTTCCCCGCCTTCACGCTCTCCCAGAGCGCCCCCGCGCCGACGCCAAAGGGCGTGACCGCGCCCATTCCGGTTACAACCACTCGTCTCATACACCCTCCGTATTTAAAAGCCTATCGCGGGTTACGTTCCGGTCTGCTCCGCCTCGTACTTCTCCGCGTTGATAAAAAAATCCCCTTGCGGGGACT
>JAITSR010000007.1 GCA_031287655.1 Clostridiales bacterium | reverse complement strand
TCCGCTCCGAGCCGTTTTGCCGCGTGCAAAAAAGCCATCGTCAGGCGGATCGGCTCCACCTTGGAACCGGAGGGCGCGTACAGCGCCCCATACAGGTCCGGGGCGAGCTGCGGCTCGATCGCCCGCGCCTCGTCGATGCCGATCATCCGAACGTCCACGCCGCTTTTGCGCTGTTCTTTGACCACCGCGTCCAACAGCTCCCACTGAACCGCGTCCTCGACCGGCTGCATCCCGCCGCAGCCGCCGTGAAAGCCGATGTCCTCGCCCAACTCGGCCGACAGGCCGTCAAACAGCCTGATGCTCTCGAGTGCGAGTTCCAACTGTCTGCCGGGCTGTTTTGTGTGGAAGCTCACAACGCCGTCCGTCGCGCCCGCCGAACCTTGGGCGTGGTCCTCGCGCTCAAGCAGGAGCACCCTTTGCCCCAGCTTGCTCAGATAATAGGTGACGGCGCAGCCGATCACACCGCCGCCGATCACGATTGCGTCAAACCGGTCGGTCATCTGCGCCTCCCAACAACCCTATTTTTACGGGACGGACTGGCATACGACTTTTTTGCGGCAGAATTTCCGCCCGGCTTTTTCCTGTGAGCTCGGCGATGATGCCCTGTACGAGCCGCTCGCAGGTCTTGCCCTGACAGAGGCCCATACACGCGCGCGTCCTGCGTTTTACGCCGTCCACCGTGGTCGCGCCGTCCTCCACCGCGCGGCGAATATCCTCCCGCGTGATCTCCTGACAGCGGCAAATCAAAATTTCCGTCATATTCTATCCTTTTATTTTGTATTTGCTATTTTTCAGTGGCGCGCAACACGCGCATTGTACGCACATCGTCCGCAAATTCTACCGGGACCGCGATGCTCACGACCGCCGTCCCGGCGTAGGCCGCCGTTTTTTTGACGGCCAGCACGCGGCCCGTACACACGCGCTCGCCCGCGCGCCCGCACGCCTCCACGAGGCCGCCCTTTTGAGGGAGCGGCAGAAACTCATAGGGGAAGTCGATCGAAGCTTCGGTCGCGGAATAGGTTTTGTCCACGACCGTGATCGCGAGTCCGGGGCAGAGCGCGACGCAGACGCCGCAGCCGGTACACAGGCCGCCATCCAGACGCGGCAGCTCCGTGATCCGTTCGCCGATTTTGATCGCCCCCCGCTTGCAGACGCGCTCGCAGGGGTTGCACGGGATTTCCTGCACGCACTCGATCACGGCGACGCGCCCCTTGGCCGTTCGCTCCCGCGAGGGGATTCCGGGGCAGGCGGCAAGCTCCGCGGCGGAGGGTATCCCGGTATAAACCAGACCTTCCGGCATATCAGACGGCCCCCCTTTCGGCTTCACACGAACAAAACCGCGCCATCGCGGCGAGCTGCTTTTCCTTTGCCGCCCTGCGCGCGTCGCCAAACGGCCCTTCGCGCAGACTGTTCAGCCGGGCCGCGATCTCCGCCTTTTTGCGGGCGGCGGCGCTTGCGCTCAGATAGCCCAAGGCCTCGGCGGCGGCGACCCCCGCGAGGCCGCCCTCCTCCATCGCGGTCGAGGCCTCCTCGACGCCCGTGACGTCCCCCGCGACATAAAGGCCGCCTACCGTCGTCTCCATGTTGTGATCGTGGAGCGGCACATGCCCGCCAAAGGCGGGAATATACTCAAATCGGCAGCCGGCCATCCAGATGAGTTCGGTCATGGGACTGAGTCCGACGGCAAGGCAAACCGTGTCGGCGTCGAGCGTAAATTCACTGCCCGCGACCGGCCGCCAATTTTCATCGAGCCGCACAATTTCCACATGCTCGACGCCGCCCGCTCCCGCGCCGCAGTCCCCGCCGCCGTCTGTGCCGCCATAGGCCCTGCTGATTGTGTGGCCTACATAAATCGGCACGCCGGCGCGGCGTATTTTCGCGGCGTGAACGCCGTAGCCGCCGATGCGCGGCGCGGCCTCAACGACGGCGGCGACCTCCGCCCCCGCCTGCAGCAGCTGGTAGGACACGATCAGCCCGACGTTGCCTGCGCCGACCATGACGACCCTTTTGCCGGGCAAAACCCGGTTTATGTGAATCATCGTCTGCGCCGCGCCCGCCCCGATGACGCCCGGCAGCGTGCTCCCGGCAAACGGCGTGTAATTCTCCTTTGCCCCGGCGGCGATAACGACCTTTTCGGCGCGGAGCAGGCAGTTTTCCTCCGCGTCGAGCAGCCCCATGCTCTTGTCCGGCTGTATCCCATAGACGAGGCTGTCCAGCTTGACGCGCACGCCGGATTCGGCCACCCGCGTAAGCAGCGCCTTTGCGATGTCAAAGCCCCGCACGCCGGCCTGATGCTCGCCGGAGCCGAAAAATTTATGGATTTGCTTAAAGAGCTGCCCGCCCGGCAGCTTGTTCTCGTCGATCAACAGGACATCCGCCCCGGCGCTCCGCGCCTGATACGCGGCGCAAAGTCCCGCGGGGCCCGCGCCGATCACCGCGACCTCCGCGGCCACGTTCCTCATTCTATAACCATTCCTTTCCCAATGAGGAATTCGAAATTCGGAATTCGGAATTGGCAATTCACAACTCTCAAATCCCAATTCCTGATTCTTAATTCCGAATTCCCAACTCACTGCCTTCCGTCTTGCAGCCGCACGCGCATCCCGTCGCGGACGCTTGTCACGCATGTGCGCGTGTTCGGCACACCGTCGACAATCATCATACAGTCGGTGCAGCGGCCGATCGCGCAAAAAATGCCGCGCGGCTCATGCCGCTTCGCCGTTTTGCGGAACACACGGATTCCCGCGTTCAGCAGGGCGGCGGCGATCGGCTCCCCCTCGACCGCGGAGATCGGCTGATCGCCATAGTATATCGTAACGGTTTTTAGCCCCGTCAGCTCCCCCAGAATGGGGTGCCGCAAAATCCTCATAAAACAACCTCATTTCGTCGCTCCGCTCCGTCAAGCGCTTACACTGTACTATGAACCCAAGTACGCCTCTTTGACCTGCTCGTTTTGCAGCAGATTTTCGGAGCTGTCCTCCAACACGACGCTTCCGGTTTCCAACACATAACCCCGATCGGAGATTCGCAGGGCCTGATTCGCGTTTTGCTCCACCAACAGGACGGTCGTGCCGCCCCCGTTGATCCTCTTGATCGTCGCGAACACCTGCCCGACAATCATCGGCGAAAGGCCCATCGACGGCTCGTCCAGCAGCATCAGCCGGGGCTTGGACATCAGCGCCCGCCCGATCGCGAGCATCTGCTGCTCCCCGCCGGAAAGCGTGCCCGCGATTTGCTTTTTGCGCTCCGCGAGCTGCGGATAGGACTCGAATATTTCCTCAATGTCCCGCTTGACGTTCTTTTTATCCTTTCGGGCATACGCCCCCAGAAGCAGATTGTCGTATACCGAGCAGCGGGGGAAAACCCGGCGGCCCTCCGGCACCATCGTCATGCCGTTCTGCACGATCGTCGGCGGGGTCATGCCGCCCGTCGGACGGCCCATGAAGTTTACGCCCCCCTGCGCGCTCGGAACCTGATTCATGATCGCGGTCAAAAGCGTGGTCTTGCCCGCCCCGTTCGCCCCGATCAGCGAAACGATCTCGCCTTCGCGGACGCGGATCGAAATACCCTTGAGCGCGTGAATATTGCCGTAATACACATGCAGCCCGTGTACCTCAAGCATCGCCGCCTCCGGCATCGCCGTCTCCGCCTTTTTTGTTTCCGGCATCGCCGCCTTCGCCATTTCTGTCTCCGGCATCGCCGTCTCTGCTGTTTTCGCCATCGCAGCCCCTGCGATTTCTGTCTCTGCCATTTTCGTTTCCGCCATTCTCATTTCTGTCAATACGCGCCAATCGCCTTTCCGAGATACGCCTCAATCACGGTCGGGTCGTTGCGCACGTCGTCCGGCAGCCCTTCCGCGATTTTTTGACCGTGGTCGAACACGACGATGCGCTCGGCGATATTCATCACAAGGCGCATTGCGTGTTCAATCAGCACGATCGTGAAATTCGCGCGCTTTAGGCTGCGAATGATCCCCATCAGCTCGTCGGTTTCGTTCGGGTTCATTCCCGCGGCGGGCTCGTCGAGCAGCAAAAGGCTCGGCTCGGTCGCCATCGCCCGGGCGATCTCGAGGCGGCGCTGCATCCCGTAGGGCAGGTTCTTTGCCTGCCAGCCGCGCTTGTCGTAGATGCCGACAAAATTCAGGCACTCCCGGACGACTTTTTCATTTTGCGCTTCCTCTCTTTTGGCGCGCGAGGTGCCGAACAGCGCGTCAAGCATACCGGTGCGCCGACGGCAATGGCGCGCGGCCACGATGTTTTCCTCCGCGGTCAGGCTGCCGAACAGCCGGATATTTTGAAATGTGCGGGAGATGCCGAGGGCCGCTATGACCTCCGGCTTCGCCCTCGTGACGTTTTCGCCGCTAAACAGCACCTGCCCCGAGGTCGCTGGGGAAATGCCGGTCAGCAGATTATAAAAAGTCGTCTTGCCGGAACCGTTCGGCCCGATGATCGCGACGATCTCCCCGTGGGAAATCCCAAAATCGATCTCACAGTTGGCCATCAGGCCGCCGAAGGATTTCGACACGGCTTTGGTTTCCAGCAGCATACTTTGCATTGTATATTCTATCCCCCTTGCGCCGCGTAAACACGGCGTTTTCCCTTGCGGCAGGCGCCCGCCGTTCCGGCGCGTTCATTCGGTTTCGCTGCTCCGCAGCGCCTCCCCTCAAAACACGGCCGACTTGCCCCAGAAGCCCTGCGGGCGGACGCGCATCAAAACGATCAGGATCAGGCCGTACAGGATCATCCACGGGTCGAAGCCGAGGCCGAACATATCCTTGACCGAGTGGAAAAACTCCGGCAGGACGGTCAGCAGCGCCGCGCCCAAAATCGCGCCCTTAATGCTGCGCGGCCCCCCGACGATCACCATCGTTAAAATCAGGATCGACTGCGTCGACGAGAGCAGCTCCGGGCTGACAAAGCTCGCGTAGCCCGCTTGCAGGCTCCCGGCGATCCCGCACAAAAAAGCGCTCATCACGATCGCGAGCGTTTTGTAGTACCTTGTATTGATACCCATCGCGGCAGCCGCGATCTCATCCTCGCGGATTGCGGCGAGCGCGTAGCCCGTCCGGGACTTTTCGATCCGCCATGTAAAAAAGGAAAGCAGGGACACCACCGCGAACGCGAAAAGGATGTAGGGCTCCTTGCCGCTGGGGCCGATCCGGTTGAACGGGACGCCAAAAATGCTCGGGGGCCGGATCCCCGGCATCCCCGCGGAGCCGCCGAGTCCGTCGGTGTTGATCGCGATATAGCGCAGCACCTCGCCGAAGCCATAGGTGACGACGACCAAGAACGCGCCCTTGACCCGCTGCGCCGCCGCGGCCAAAAGAACGGCGACCGCCGCGGCCAAAACCGCCGCCGCCGGGATCGACAGCCAAAAGTTGAGACCGAGGTATTTTGTCAGCGCGCCCGTGACATACGCGCCGATCCCAAAAAAAGCCGCGTGCCCAAGGGAGAGCTGCCCGATAAAGCCCGTGACAAAATTCAGGCTCAGCGTCAGGATCGCGTACAGCAGACAGCTGAACAGGATATGCTTATAATACGGCGGGACGATCGTCACGGAAGGGAAGGGCGCGTCGATGAAGCAGACGAGCAGCAGCGCGGCCGCCGAACCGATAAAAGAGGCCCTACCGCCAGACCCAAAAAACCATTCGCCGCTCCCGCGCGGAAGGCGCGCTATCACATATTTGAGACTGGATTTCCACATCGCTGACGGTCTATCCCTTTCTTGTTAAACAATAATAGCGGTGAAAAAGTAAAATATCACACTTTCTCCTCGGTGCTGTAGCCCATCAACCCGGTCGGCTTGATCAAAAGCACCAAAATCATGATTATAAAGCCGATCGCGTCCTTATAGCCGGTCGAAATGAAGCCGGCGGTCAGGCTCTCCGCAATGCCCAGCAGCAGGCCGCCCAGCATCGAGCCGGTCATGTTGCCGACGCCGCCTAGGATCGCCACCGACCAGCCCTTCAGCCCCGCCAGCGAGCCCATCATCGTATTGATCGCGTAAATGGTCCCGACAAACACCCCCGCCGCCGCGCCGAGCGCCCCGCTGATCGCGAAGGTTATCTTGATCAGCTTTTCGGGGTCCGCGCCCATCAGCTCCAAAGTCGACATGTCCTGCGAAGCCGCGAGCATGGCCTTGCCGGTCAGCGTCCTGCGAATGAACAGTTCGAGGGCCAGCATGATCGCGAGCGTCCCCAAAAAGATGAACAGATGCAGGGAACTGACGGTGATCTCCCTGCCGCCCGCGCGGAACAGCGTGATCATTCTGTAGTCGAGCAGGTCGCCGGGGTATGCCTGCGGGTCGGGCGAAAAGCCCGCCGTGGCCGAATACCGCAGCAGCGTGGACAGCCCGAGCGCCGTGATAAAGCCCGCCATGCGCGGCATCCCGATTTTTCGCAGCGGCTTGTAGCCGAACTGATCAATGGCCATCGCAAGCGCGCTCCCGACCGCCATCGCGATGAGCAGGCCCGGCAGAAACGGGAGTTTTAAGCGGGTAAAGAGAAAAAAACCGCTGAACCCGCCCAACATATATACCTCGCCATGCGTCCAGTTCATAACGCCGACGACGCCGTAGACCGTCGTCCAACCGATCGCGATCAGCGAGTAAATGCCCCCCTGCGCAAGGCCGTTCACGACTTGCTGCACAAATTCCAACAGAAACCTCCGTGTAGCCGTTTTCGCTTATCCTTCAAACATCACAAACGAGCCGTCCTTGACGGTCAGCGTCAGATAGGGGCGCACCCAGTCGTTGACCTCGTTGAACGACACGTCGCCCGTCACGCCGTCGTAGGCCGTTTTTTTCAGCGCGGCGGCCAGCGTTTCGCGCGTGACGGCCCCGCCGCCCTCGGACATCGCGCTCTTGGCCGCTTCGGCGATCACATACATCTGGTCGTAGGCCAGCGCGGCAAAGCCGTCCGGCTCCTGATTGTATTTTGCGACGTATTTATCGACGAGCTCCCGCACCTTGGGGTCGGGGTTGCTCGCGACGTATACGCCGATCACGATCAGATCCTCCGACGCGTCGCCGCATATCTCAATGGTTTTCGCGTTGTAGAGGCCCGTCCCGCCGATCAGGGGGACTTGGATGCCCATCTGCCGGATCTGTTTGATCAAGAGCCCGGAATCCGTCGGCGTGCCCGCCAGCGCGATCGCGTCGGGAAACAAATTTCTGACCGTGGTCAGCTGGGCCGTAAAATCCTGATCGGTCGCCTGATAGGTGAGGCTGCTCAAAATCTGGCCGCCCTGCTCCGTCATGCGCGCGGAAATGGACTCGTTCAGGCCTTTCCCATAGTCGTTGTTCGGGTAGAGCACCACGACGTTTTTCTTGCCCATGCCAAGGAGCGCGTCCGCCATCAGAGGTCCGACGGCGGCGTCCTGCACCGACATACGGAAAAAATACTCGCTCGCGCCCGTCAGCGCGGCGGAACTGGAACTGACGACGAGGTCGGGCAGTTTGCCCGCGTCGATGATCGGGATCATCGCGAGCGTGGACGAGGAATTGCACGAGCCGCCGATCGCGAGCACGCTCTTGTCGTCCGCGAACTTCTGCGCGCCGGAGGCCGCCTTTTGCGGGTCGCCCTGATCGTCGTATGTGAGAAGCTCCAAGGTTTTCCCGTTGACCCCGCCCGCGGCGTTGATCTCGCCCATCGCCATTTCATAGCCGCGCCGCTGGCTCTCGCCCATGACGCCGCTGTCCCCGGTCAGAGGGGCTACGAGGCCGATCTTGATTTTGTCCGATCCGCCGCTGCAGCCCGCGACCGCCGTCGCGGCGACAAGACATGCCATGGCCAATGAAGCCAATTTTACGCCTTTTAAGGATGCGAATTTAACTTTTTTCACAAACATTCCTCCCTCGGGAACTCAATCTTCCGCCGCCTGTCTGTCCGCCTGTTCAACCATCCGCCTGTTCAACCGTCCGCCTGCCTACCTGTCTACTCATCTGCCTGCCTATCCGCTCGTTTGCCCATCTGCCTGTCCGCCCGCCTGTCGGTCGGCACACGCCCTGCGACAAACAAAACAAAGGCGTCACCGAGACATTCAGCGACACCCTTGTCGTTCTGTTCATAAAAACGGTCGCAGCGAGCATATGCCAACCAACCTTGCGAACAAATATGCACTTAGGATACTAGCAGAACCCCCAAATGTCAAGAGTAGATTTTGGAAACCCGAATTTTGGAAGCCCGAATCTTGACACTGTAATAAATCTGTATTATGCTGCTTCAAAGATTCACAAGCTATTTTCCAACATCTGAGTAGCTTGGTTAAGCTTTCATTTGGATTTGAATCATTTTGGGAGATGAGAGACTTGCATACATCGAGAATTTTGCCGCCCATATTCGTGATTATCGGTGTGTTTGTCTTGTGGGAAGCGCTGGTGCGGGCTATGGATATGCCGTCCTATGTGCTGCCGGCGCCTTCCGCGATCGCCGCGGCGTTGGGGCGGGACTTTTCGGCGCTGGCAAAACATGGACTCGTGACGCTCGGCGAAACAGGATTCGGTTTGGCTTTCGCTATCGTGGGGGGCGTGCTGCTCGCAGTGCTGATGGACGCGCTGCCAAGTTTCCGACGAGCTGCGTATCCTCTGCTCATCGCGAGCCAGACCATCCCGATCATTATTCTCGCGCCGTTATTCATTATCTATTTTGGATTCGGTCTCACGCCTAAAGTGATTTGCGTCGCCTTGATGTGCTTCTTTCCTGTGGCAGTGGGCGTGTCAGACGGAATGGCGCGGACTGACGCGCGTCTGATGAACCTGTTGCGCTCGTTTGGGGCAAAACCGCTTCGACTTTACGTTCTGTGTAAATTACCGGCGGCGATGCCGTCGTTCTTTTCCAGCCTCCGCGTGGCAGTTACATACAGTGTGACGGGCGCGGTCGTCGGGGAATGGCTGTCAAGTGACAGCGGCTTGGGATTTTACATGCTTCGGGTCAAGAATGCATACCGGATCGACTCGGTTCTGGCGTGCGTACTCGTTATCGCAGTGCTATCACTCTTGCTCAACGGACTAGTGCGGGTACTGCAACGAATTTGTATCCGATATTAACTCTACTTCTAAAGAGGATAAGTAAATGAAAAAAAGCGCAATGGTCTTGACCTTGATTCTCGCACTCACACTCGCCGCATGTGCAAAATCCAACACCCCGGCAGACACGCCGCCGTCTCTTGCCGCCGTGACACTCGTGCTCGACTATCTGCCGAATACGAATCACACCGGGTTTTACGTCGCGCGTGACATGGGGTATTTCACCGACGCGGGGCTTGATGTCACCATCATCGAACCGGCGGATAACACCGTTACTACGCTGATTGCCACCGGCAACGGGGACTTCGGCATTTCCTATCAAGAGGATGTGACCTATGCACGGGCAAGAGAGGAGCCGATGCCGATCCGCGCCGTCGCCGCAATCATCCAGCATAACACGTCCGCGTTCGCGGCCTACGCGCCGAAGAATATCACGCGCCCGCGCGATTTCGCGGGTAAGACCTACGCCGGATGGGGTTCGCCCGCCGAGGAGGCGGTTCTGCGCGCGATGATGCGCGCGGACGGAGCTGATCCCGACTCGCTTAAATATGTCGTTGGCGCAGGCGGATACGCAGCACTCTCTGAAAACGTCGATATTATGTGGTTTTACCGGGCTTGGGATGGCATACTATCGGCGCGTGCGGGAATTGACGTGAACTACATCGACCTTGCCAAATTTGACGCTCGGCTTGACTATTACACGCCGGTCGTTATCGCGTCCGAGGTCACACTCAAAGACAGGCCGGACATGGTGAAGACTTTTTTGGCGGCGACAAAGCGTGGGTATGACTATGCGATCGCAAATCCTGAAGACGCTGCGAAAATACTGTCAAAGGCTACGCCGGAATACGAACTTGATATGCTGGTAGAATCACAGAACTACTTAGCCGCGCAGTACATCGCAGACGCGCCGCGCTGGGGCGAGATGAAGGCCTCTGTTTGGGAAGGGTACACCGAGTTTATGACAGAAAACGGGCTGATAACAAAATCTGTCACGGCAGATGACTGCATGACGAATGCGTTTTTGCCGTGACATTAGAAATACGAAAGCTTTGCGCCGGGTATGGCGGTGAGCGCGTTTTGGAGAATATCAACCTGACGATCGCAGATGGTGAGTTCGTCTCGGTTTTAGGCAAGTCCGGTTGCGGGAAATCTACGCTTCTCGGCGCTCTCGCCGGGACGGTTCCGTATGAAGGCGCCGTCCTATGCGATGGCTTTCCCCTGTGCGGACCAAGCGAAACTCTTATATATATGCCACAGGACGACCTGTTGTTTCCTTGGCTGACGGTGCTGGAAAACGCCTTGCTCTACCCCGCCGTACACGGGAAAAAGCGGGAAAACCGTGAGAGGGCGATGAGACTTCTGCGCGAGTTTGGCTTATCGGGATATGAACGCCGCTATCCGTCGAAATTATCAGGCGGACAGCGCCAACGGGTGGCATTCGCGAGGACTGCGCTGTCCCCGGCGGCGTTCATGCTACTTGATGAGCCGTTCGCGGCGCTTGACCCTGTAACGCGGAGTGAACTTCGCGTGTGGCTCCAAAAGCAAAGGTCGCGGCTCGGCAAAAGTGCGATTTTTGTAACGCATGACATAGACGAGGCGATCGAAATCACCGATCGCGTTCTGGTACTGCGCGGCAGGCCCGCCGCGCTCGATGGGGAGTTCCGCACAGATGATCCAAAGGCGCGGGTACGGATTTTTGAGTATCTGCACGAGAAATGATGGAGAGACTATTTGACGCGCATACACATTTAGGGTTCATCGAGGGCGCGTATACCGCTGCCGTATCGGTGTCAAACACAGCGGATTGGCCGTTGGCGCTGGTCCTGCGCGCGAAAGGCATGATTGCGCTGTCGTTCGGCGTGCATCCGTGGGGGGCGGATTGTGAGATGCCGGAAAATATGTATGAGCTTTGCGCTCAGGCGGACGCTGTCGGAGAGATTGGCATGGACAGCGTATGGTGCAAAGTAGATATGGCGCGCCAGCGCGCGGTGTTCGCCGCGCAGTTGGAATTGGCACAAAACTTGCGCAAACCCGTCGTATTGCACACAAAAGGCTGTGAGCCGGAAATTGCGGAGATGATTTCCGCATATAACTTGCCGTTTTTGGTGCATTGGTATTCATGCGAAACCATATATAGCAGTTTTTTGCGCAAAAACATTTTGTTTTCCGTCGGACCCGATGTCGCAAAAAATCCCGCGGTACAGAACGTCGCGAAAACCATTCCACTCTCCCGATTGATGCTAGAAACTGACGGGCGCGAAGGAATTTCGTGGTCATTGGGGCTGGAGCTCAATCCCGAAGACGTACTGCGCTCGATCGCGCAAACCATTGCCGGGCTGCGCGGAATTTCAGTAGACGCCGTTTTGGACGCAACATATATGAATGCCGCGAAATTCTACAACTATCAGGTAACTTCAGGTATCTGTGATTAACTTATGATAATGTCCCGGTATGGAGACAAAAATCGAGATGAGCCAAAAATAAAATCAAACTGGCGCATGATCGCATAACACATATTCACTTGAAAAAGATGAATATTCGGCGTACAATGTGAATGTACTGAATGGAGCTGAGCATAATGGCCGAGACTGAAAAATTGGAATACAAAGAAATCGTCACAGACGAGATTTATACAGGCGTTATCGCCTTCCTAACGGCGTCGCAAGAGCAAATATGAACAATTATTCTCTCGAAATTCATTTTGACGCAGACAGCACTGCACGAATTGGGAAGCTAATCCGCACGGTTGCGGACGCTTGCGGCAATGGCTATATGCTGCGCCACAACATACCGTTTCATCTGACACTTGCGTACTTTAAGGCAGAGGACACGAGCGCGGCGGTTAATATTGCAGAGAAAATTGCGGCGGAAACCACCGTTGACGCAGTTACCTTCCCCGCAATCGGGGCATTTCCCACGGCGGCGCTGTACCTCGCTCCGGTTTTCACCGAATGGCTGCGAGAAATGAACGAAACCGCTGACAGTATTCTTGCCCGGCAAGTAACTTTGTCGCCAATGTATCAGCCTAATAATTGGGCGCCTCACGCCACAATCGCAACGCAACTATCGCGGACGGAGTTGGAACTGGCGTTCACCGAGTTAATCCGAGAATTTACACCATTCGCCGCAAAAGCGGTAAGCGTAGCAATTGTAAAATGCGAACCCTACGGCGAAATAATCGCTGAATCCATGCTTGCGGGGAAAAGACAATGAAAACACTTCTAAAAATAACAATCTCATATTCAGCGTTGGCAACGCGTTGACATCAAATTGCCGCATTGATATAATCAAGACGAGTAGTTTAGATGGAGGTGGCGCGGATGTCTAATATGAAACCATATAGGCCGACGGCTAAGTTGAAAAAATCTCAGACTAGATATGAGCCGGTCGATTATTCAAATAGAGAGTTACTGCGTTTTTATGCGGCTATCCGTACGTTCAATGGCTTTTCCAGTGCTCTGCGGAAGACCGACAGCGCTATACAAAAGTAGATAGCGAGGATACTGTCCCATGCGTGACGATTCTGCCGCACAGGCCGCAGCGATAACACAGGCTCGCATAAGACCAGCGATTCATGGTTTAAAGATTGCAGACACGAACTGTAGACATAAATAAATGCCCCGTATCAATCGGATCCGCTGACATATCCAAATGATACGGGGCATTGCACTCGACTCATTGCACTCGGCTCATCACACTCAACTCGTCTCACTCATCGCACAGCGCCCAACACATTGAACGCCCGCCCGACCGCCGATCCCTATTCGGCCGCTATCAGTTTCCTGTCTGCCCGGCCGCTGATCCCTATTCGGCCGGCTGATATTCTTTTCCCTTGTGGAGCGCGGGGCGGTAGCTGCCGCGAATGATCCTGACCGGCTCGTCAAATTCCAGCTTGATCACCGCGATGTTCGCGATCGCGTCCGGCCCCTTCTCCGGCATATTTTTCAACCGCACGCGATGCCCGTCCTGCGTAAATTCAATCGCGTCGCCTGTCGTAAGGAACGAGGCCCGCTTCAGCTTTGACACGACCCCGCCGAGCGTGACCTCCTTGCCGGGCCAGAGCCAAAACCAGCCGTAGATGGCGTTATTCATGACCGTTGTGGAGCAGAGGCCGTTGATCGTATACGAGCCCCGCTCCCGCTTTCCATACGCGGCCTCGCCGTTGACCGCAAGCCATTTCCCGATTGTTTGCAGAGGCGCCACGGCTTCCGCGGGCACGTTCCCTTCGCGGTCCGGGCCAATGTTCAACAGCAGATTGCCGCCGCTCCCCGAGACGCGGCACAGCATCCTCAAAATCTGCTGCGCGTTGTAGCTATACGGCTGGGCCTGCGCGGAATCCAAATACCCCCAGCTGATGCCGTTAAACGTCATACAGGCTTCCCAGTCGCCCTCCGTTGCGGTCAGGTGCTCCTCCGGCGTGCCGAAATCCTCCGGGAGGCGGCTGCGGTTGTTGATGATGATGTCCGGCTGCAGCGCGCGGAGCCGTTGATTGATCTCGAGCGTATTCCAGCCCTCGTCGGAGTCGAGCGGCCACGCGACGTCATACCAGAGAATGTCGATCTTGCCGTATTGCGTCAAAAGCTCCCTGTTGATCGCGTAGATATAATCCGTAAAACGTTTGCGCGCCTCGCCGTCATACGCGCAGCGCCCCCCGTCGGGGTGATGCCAGTCCATCAGCGAAGAATAGAATCCGATTTTCAGGTCAAACTCCCTGCACGCGTCCACAAATTCCCGCACAATATCCCGATGGCAGCCGTAATTTACGCTGTTGTATGGGTTCGCGGCGGAATCCCAGAGGGAAAAGCCTTCGTGGTGGCGTGTCGTGAGGACCATGTACTTCATCCCCGCCTCTTTTGCGAGCTTTGCCCACTGACGCGGCGCGCCGGGCTTCGGGCAGAAAGAATCCGCCAGTTTTTCATACTCCCCGACCGTAAAGTCCTCGATCGCCATCGCCCATTCGTTGCGCGCGATCAGCGTGTGGAGTCCGAAATGAATGAACATGCCGAATCTGGCCTCGCGCCACCAGCCGATCCGCGCGTCCCTTGACGCCGCAAGCGCTTCCAGATAGTCCGGCTTACTCAATAGCTGCATAGTATATCCCCTCCCTCATTACCTATCGTGTGTTTATTCGGATGATGGACTTTCCAAATAACATTCTACCATATGTTTATTCAAATGGCAGACTTTCCGAATCATATCTACCGTGAAATAAATTCGTCATACGCGGTCTGCGTGATCGCAAGGTAGTCCGCGAGTCCCAGCTGATCCATCATCTGAACATAGCTTTCCCAATCCTTGTCCACGCTCAGCTCGCCGACGACAAAACGCGCGGTACTCTCTTTGACGTAGTCGTTGATGCTCGTCTTGACCAGCGTGTAATCCGAGATTTTTTCCGGGTCGATCGCAATCGAAGGCAGCGTTTTGTCCTCCCCGGCCGAGTACGTTTCGTAAACCTCGGCGGCTTGGAACAGGTTCAATTCCAGATCGCCCTCCGGGGCCGCCCGCCAGTCAAGGCTGTTGCCCGATACGGACATCGACTCCCGGTATTCCTTGCTGCGGTTCGAAGGCAGCGTCTGCCCCCATTTATACATATAACTCGTGATCTCGGGCGGCTGCGGGATACGGAAGAACTTCGCGGGGTTCCCCCTAAAGTCAATTTCGCCGTTTTCGGGGATACAGGGCCTCCAATAGACGCCCTCTTCCCCGAGGTCCCCCATAATTGTGCCTTCCTCACTGTAAAAGAAGTCCAGCCAACGCATAATCAGCGCCGGGTCCTTTGCCGCGGAGGTGATCGCCCCCAATCCGATGCCCGCTCCGGAGAGAAATTCCGGCGACTGACGGATGCCCGTCGGCCCCTCGAGCGGCGGCAGCACGCTGTATTCCTTAAAGCGCTGCGACACGGCAAATCCAAGCGTCGACGCCTCCGTTCCGCCGACGGTGCTGCCGACCTTTGACGCGTCCCCGGCTTCGTTCGTCTGCTTTAGCGTGTCGCCGTTCTGCGTGAACGACTCCGGCGCGATCAGCCCGTTGGTATAGAGATCGTTCAGATAACGCAGGCCTTCGCGATAGCCGTCCTGCACCGGTGAAAAATAGACTTGTTTCTTGTCCGTATCAACCATCACGGCGTCAACGCCGTTTGTCAGAACGAAGGGGTTCATCAAAAAGCCGTTGATCATCGTATTCCAACCGTCAATCGAGGTGGAGAACGGGATTTCATCGTTCGGGTCCCCGTTCCCGTTCGCGTCCTGCTCTTTGAAGGCGATCAGCGTCTGCTTGAACTCCTCCGTCGTGGACGGCATCTCAAGGTTCAGCCTCGTGAGCCAGTCGGTATTGATCCACGCGCGCAGAGAGAATTTGCAATGATAGCAGACGTTAAAATCCGGCGTCGCGTACAGCTTGCCGTCCTTTGTGGTAATCAGCATGTCCCACTCCGGATGGTCGGCCAGTATTTGTTTGAGGTGGATGCTGTTCTCCGCGAGCAGCGGCTTTAGATCGACAAAAATACCCTGAGAGCCGTATTGCAGAATCTCCGTGCTGGTAAAGGCCGCGTTGCCAAAGTTCGCGGTCGCGGCGATGTAATCCGGCAGATTGCCGCTCGCGATCGTAATATTGCGCTTTTCCGTCCATCCATCAGGCGGCACGGCCTGCCAGTTGATGTGGACCCCCGTTTTTTCTTCGAGCCAATGAAAACCCGTGTTGTCCTCCGGCGCGTGATCCGCGTCGGACCACGGTACCAGACTGGAAATCGACGGCGAGCCCTCCGTGACCAGCGGATATTCCCCCAACGTATTCAGCGTATATCCGTCGCCCCCGCTCGTCGCCGCTTTGGTCGTTGTTGTCGCCGCCGCGGCCGTCGTTTCGGCTGCCGCCGCCGTCGTCTCCGCCGACCCTGCCGTAGTCGCCGCACCCGCCGCGGCGGTCGTCGTTGTGGCGCCTTGCGCGCCCGAACACCCGGCTACAACCATACCGGCAAGCGCCAGTATCAACAGACACGCCGTCAGCCTGCCGATCGTCCCGCCATTCATCTTACCCGCCGTCCTGTCCTTCATCTTACCCATCACCTTACCAATCATCATCGTCCCACCCTTCGTCCTGCCAGTCATTTTTTTCTCTCCTTTTCTCCTTTTGAGTTTATTCGGAAACTCGGACGCCTTGTGGCGACTACGTTTCGCGGCTATGCCGCAAAACTTCGTCTCCACTCGTCGCCCTCGTTTCCTCTAAACAGCTCCGCTTATATCGTCGCGTGAAAATGCGATTTCCACGCGACTCCGTGCGCTACGCGCACGCACGCTACCTCTTCCGGTAGCGCGTGA